>JBOFDD010000247.1:0-2180 GCA_051646645.1 Bacteroidales bacterium
TTTGGGGTACTAAATACTCTGACGGCAAACTTGATTCTATGGAGATGCAAATGAATCAGCAGCGTGAACGTGCAACCTTTGACGAATTGGCAAAAGCTCGTCGTTCGGAGATTATGCAGCTTCGTCGCGACAAAGATCAGGAAGGTCTTTATAACCTTCAGGAAGAGCTTATTCAGCAGACAAAAGAAAAAGCTGCCGACATGGAGCCGGTTCTGTTTACACCTGAACAACGCGAAGCTTACAAAACAGTAGGAGGGACTCCGCATCTTGACGGGCAATATACTGTTTTCGGTGAGGTGATCGAAGGTCTTGATGTGGTTGGCAAAATCGAAAAGGTTGCAACAGACCGTGGCGATCGTCCGACTACACCTGTTACATACAAAATGAAAATTGTAGAATAAAACAATCAATGATAAACAGACATACATTAGCTAACGGATTAACTCTGTTACATGAGGAAGATACTTCTACACAGATGGTAGCCGTTAATGTTTTATATAATGTCGGTTCAAAAGATGAGTTTCCCGATCGCACCGGGTTTGCTCATCTTTTTGAGCATCTGATGTTTGGCGGAAGTGTAAATATTCCGGATTATGATCGTCCCTTGCAGGATGCAGGAGGCGAAAATAATGCATGGACAAGTAACGATTGTACCAATTATTACTGCATCACACCGGCAAGCAACGTCGAAACCGGATTCTGGTTAGAATCGGACCGGATGCTCGGACTGGCTTTCTCTCAGCAAAGTCTCGATGTGCAAAAGAGTGTTGTGATCGAAGAATTTAAGCAAAGGGTGTTAAACCAGCCGTATGGCGATATGCCGCTTATTATTCGTCCGCTTGCCTATAAAGTGCACCCGTACCAATGGGCTACTATCGGCAAAACACCCGAACATATCGAAGAGGCTACCCTTGATGAGGTGAAGCAATTCTTCTATAAACACTATGCTCCGAATAATGCCATTCTGAGCGTTGTCGGAAATATCTCTTTTGAAGAAGCATTACGACTTACCGAAAAGTGGTTCGGTGATATCGAAAGACGTGATATTGCCAAACGTGCACTTCCTCAGGAACCGGAGCAGAACGAAGCGCGTTTTGAAGAGGTATATCGCGATGTGCCGCAGTCAACCATTCTGAAAGCGTATCATATGTGCGCGCGTACAGATGAAGATTATCAGGCTTGCGATGTGTTGTCGGATATCCTGGCAAACGGGCGTTCGGCTCGTTTGTTCAATCGTCTTGTGATGGAGAAACAGCTTTTCATCGAAGCCAATGCCTATATTACGGGCGATATCGAAGACGGACTCTTCTTCGTTACCGGCAAACCCGTTCCGGGATTGTCGCTTGAAGAAGCAGACCGCATTCTTGCCGAAGAGTTAGAAACGCTAACCAAAGAGTGTGTTTCGGAGTACGAACTTCAGAAAGTCGTGAATAAATTTGAATCGGGAGACTTGTTCTCCAATATCAATTATGCCAGCCGTGCTTTCAATATAGCTTACTACGAACTCTTTTCAGAGGCCGAAGAAGTCGATCGCGAAGTAAATAAATACCTGGCGCTTACTCCCGAAAAAATACGCGAAGTAGCACAGAAAGTATTCCGGAAAGAGAATTGCTCTACGCTTTATTATCGTTCCAATAACGAACGGCAATCGTAGTGGCAATGGGGCATGATCTGTGAAGACAGGGCGAATTGTGAATAAACAAATAATAAATCCGCAAATGATTAATTTAATAGAAATAAATGAAAAATCAATCATTTGCGGATTCTATTATATAAAATTAGGAGGGAAAGTCCGATTCAAAGCGTTACCTTTGCACCGGATTAAAAAGTAAAGAATGAAAACATTTAAAGAATTAGGCATCTGCAGTGAAATATTGGATGCAATTACTGAACTGGGTTACGAATCTCCAATGCCGGTACAAGAGGAGGTAATACCCTACTTATTGGCGGAAGACTCGGATATTGTAGCATTAGCTCAAACCGGAACAGGAAAAACAGCTGCATTTGGATTGCCGATTATTCAGAAAATAGATGTATCGAACAAAGCTCCGCAAGCTTTGATCTTAGCTCCAACCCGTGAGCTTTGTCTTCAGATTGCGAGCGATCTTCAGGATTATTCAAAGTATATTGAGAAACTAAAAGTTCTGCCCGTATATGGAGGGTCGAGCATTGACAGTCAA
>JBOFDD010000248.1:0-2414 GCA_051646645.1 Bacteroidales bacterium
AACAACAACTTTACTACCTTTTGTTAACTACGAATTCTCAGAACAATAATAAAAAAAGCTGTCAGCAAATTTCATGCTGACAGCTTTTTTTATATCAGACGCACATGTACTTTTTCTTTACAGAACGATATTAATATTCTGATATATTGCGATCTGAAAATTCACTTAAGCCGATGAAAAAATTCACTTAAGTGATTAATTTCATTCTCTTAAGCAAATGCTTTCATTCACTTAAGAGATTTTTTGGCTATTTACAGGTAAACCTCATCTACGACAAATACGCCATACAACGTATAATTATAGATTTCAATTTCAGAAAAATCAAATCCTCATTCGTCTTTCCCTTTTAACTCCTTTTTACTTACTTTGCACACGAATTCAAACAACAAACGAAAATGATCACGTTTATAAAAAACTGGATGCTTCCAATCGCGATGATACTTGGCATTCTTTTCTATCCATTTTTCTCAAAACTGACAGCCGTCACTCCCTACTTAATTTTCTCCATGCTATTCCTCACTTTCAGCAAACTAGCACCGAAAGACCTGAAGTTCAAACCACTACACTTCAAGCTACTTGGAGTACAGCTTGGGCTATCAGCTCTTGGCTGGCTGACATTTGCCTGTTTCAACACAGACCTTGCCAACTCTGCTCTGATCTGCTTCCTTACTCCTACTGCCACTGCAGCAGCCGTTGTAACGGGACTATTGGGTGGATCAGTATCATTTATAACTGCTTACGTATTCCTGAGCAATGCAGTTGTTGCCCTGGTATCACCTTTCCTCTTCTCGTATATCGGAGAGATGACTGATCTTCCGTTTCTTAAATCAGTGTGGCTTATATGCCGGGAAGTGGTACCACTTCTTATTTTCCCTCTGATCGCAGCATGGATCATCCGCTTCGTATCACCGGGGTTACTGAAGCGCATTCAGTCCGTTCAGGGATTCTCATTCTATATCTGGGCCTTTGCTCTTATGGTTGTGATCGGGAAAACAGTCAACTTTCTTGTACACCAGGATAAGCCCGACTACATGCTCGAAGTATCAATCGGAGCCATTTCACTTATCTGCTGCTGCATTCAGTTCTACGCAGGTCGTCGTTTGGGAAGAAAAGACAATGAAGTGATCTCCTGCGGTCAGTCTCTCGGACAAAAAAATACGATTCTTGCTATCTGGTTAGCACATATGTACATAAATCCAATCGTGGCAATAGCACCCGCTTCGTATGTTTTATGGCAAAACAGCATTAACTCGTATCAACTATGGAAAAAGCGAAGAAAATAATTATTTTTGCTGAAGATTCAAATTCAAACTGTATTGAGGTACGGAAAACAAAATCATCCGTCCTCTATCTTATATAATTTATGAAAAAGTCTGACGTAATTTCTCAAGCCATGTACTATGGTTTGTTTCTTGGGGCATTCGAAACAATTAAATTTATTTTTTCGGTGAACGGTGCCGGTAATAACGTTTTTGGAATAGCTTATTTTCTGTGTGTACTTGCGACACCAGTTATGGCTTTTATCTTTGCAAAACGTTTCAGTATGGGAACTATCATAGAAAATGTCCGGTTCGGAAATATCTATTCTTTTACCATCTTTCTGTTTTTCTTTTCAGCTATGATTCTGGGTGTAAGCCAGTATATCTATATGCAGTTTATAAATCCCGAGTTCTTGTCATCAACCATGAACAAAGGAATGGATGTTTTTAAAGACACCGATTTTTTAGGCGAATATAAAGAGATGATCGAAAAGCAAGGCACCCCTACTGCCATTCAGTATATCATGTCGAATATATATATCAGCATGCTTTATGGTGCAGTCATTGGTCTGCCAGTGGCTTTTATTGTCTCTAAATTTACAAAACACAATTAATCCGAACATACAAGTTCGAAAACAGAATACATTATGGATATTTCGGTTATCATACCTTTGTATAACGAAGCAGAATCTCTGCCTGAGCTGCATGCCTGGATCAAAAGAGTCATGAACGAAAACAACTACTCTTATGAGATTATATTCATAAACGACGGAAGTACCGACTCTTCGTGGCAGGTTATTGAAGACCTTAAAACGCAGAATCCCGAAGTAAGAGGTATCAAATTCCGCCGCAACTATGGCAAGTCGCCTGCACTTCACGAGGGATTTCTTCGTGCCGAAGGCGATGTAGTCATAACGATGGACGCCGATTTACAGGATAGCCCTGACGAAATACCGGGCTTATACAAAATGATCATTGATGATAAATATGATCTTGTATCCGGCTGGAAAAAGAAACGCTACGATCCGCTTAGCAAAACGATTCCCACAAAACTCTTTAATGCTACAGCCCGTAAGGTTTCAGGTATCTATCTGAATGACTTTAACTGCGGACTTAAAGCTTACCGCAATATTGTTGTTAAAAACATTGAGGTTT
>JBOFDD010000249.1:0-6430 GCA_051646645.1 Bacteroidales bacterium
AGACAATTAATCCGGCCGTTGCGGTAATCGGGCCCATCTGGATTAATTTTGTTTCTAAGATGTTAGAAACGACAAGACATACACAAAACACGATCCCAAGGACCATGAATGGAACTGATACTTTATTTTTATCCATAACTCTTGTTTTTTACGTGGTTTACCAAGCACACGGAGGATTTTAATCCTCTGGGTTATTACTATTTTTATTCGGGCTGCAAAGTTAGAATATTGACCTGATCTTTGCAACATGAATGCGTTAATTTAGATAATAATATCCATGCAACAGTTTCTAAAAACAAGAAGGAGCAATCTCATTGATTACTCCTTCTTGTTTTTATCTTACAAAGATCCATTGATCCGGTGTTGATAGCTCTTCGCTGAATGCATAGCCTCCAAGTTCGAACATCTTCAGATCTTCGGGATTAGTCAATTTATTTTGCATGATGTAACGCGTCATCATACCGCGCCCTTTCTTTGCAAGAAAAGAGATCACTTTCAGCCCGTTACCCCTGTTATCTTTAAATACCGGAGTAATAATTCTGTATTTCTTCGTCAGTTCTTTGAGGTTTACTGCTTTTGAATACTCTTCTGATGCCAGATTAATAAGTACACCATCATCTTCTTTCAACAACTGATCAAAATAAGCTGGTAGTTCTCCGGACCAGAAGTCATATAGATTTTTTCCTTTCGGATTCGGGAGTTTTATTCCCATCTCAAGCCGGTAAGGTTTGACTTTATCCAAGGGACGCAGAACGCCATACAGTCCCGAGAGAATACGAAGATGTTTCTGAGCAAAGTCAAAATCGGCACCGGAGAATGTATATGGATCCATTCCTTCATAAGCATCGCCGTCGAAAGCGAGAACAGCTGGACGCTGTGGTGCATCGGGATACATGAAGGACTGATTACGTTCGTAATTCAGCATAGCCAGCTGAGGACTGATCTTCATAAGTGAAGCCAGCTCGCCGGGCGTATAGGGTTGTATTATATTATTCAGCTCTTCGGCCTGTGCTTCAAATACAGGTAAAGTCGGTACAACCTCCGGCATCTGCGATTCGTAATCCAGCGTTTTAGCCGGAGATAGTATTACAATCATAAATGCATTAATTAATTTGTTTCTCAATCTTCTTTCCGCACAGCTCTTCTAAGATTTTTAACTCCTAAAAGTCTTTTGCACAAAGCATTCACCTCATCCACACCATGAACATATACGGAGAAATACCCTTCGAAAATGCCATCTTTCGTTTCAATATGTACGCTTTGCATGTTCGCAGTCATCTCTTTAGTCAATACTCCTGCGATATTAAAGAGGACACCCATTCCGTCTATTCCGTCAATAACAAGTGTTACAGGGAATGTTTTCTTTTTGAATTCAGCCCATTGTGTATTCAGCAGATTTTTTCCGTAGCTGCTTTTTAAACGCATTGCCACTTCACACTGACGTTTATGTACTTCTACAATTCCGCCTGTATTTATATAACCAAGCACCTCATCTCCCGGAATAGGATTACAACATGTCATCAGATGATATTGTCCTCCGCATTCTACTTCGCTCAGTAAATAATCTTTTTTCTTATCAATGCTCTCCTGCGGATTAACGGTGCTGTTTTTGTACTCTTTCCTGGCATCGCCTGCAAGAGGTATAAAGGAAGGAAGTATAGCACGCAGGAAGCTTTTCTTGCCGTTTACTTTATCAAGAACTGTATTATCAAGAATAAGATTTTTATTTCCAACCCTATAAAACAGATCTTCTTTGGAAGTGAATCCGAAAGAATCAATGATCTTAACAATCAATGCATTTGGATCAGTACTTTTCTTTACGAATTCTTCAACCAACTTTTCGCCTTCAGTAATTATTGAACGACGGCGTTTGCGAAGTTCTCCGTTAATCTTATTTTTTGCAAGAGGTGTAATGACAAAAGAGAGCCATTCCTCTTTGATTCGCTGTGCTTTGGATGTAAGGATTTCAACCTGATCCCCACTTTGCAGTTTATAGCTGTACGGTACCAGCTTGTGATTTACCTTTGCCCCGATACAGTGGTTCCCGATATCGGTATGCAACAGATATGCAAAATCAAGTGCTGTAGCCCCAAGCGGCATCATTTTCATCTCTCCTTTTGGTGTAAAGACGAATATCTCGGATACAAACAGGTTTAGTTTTATCGTATCCAGGAAGTCCATAGCCACCGGTTCGGGATTTTCGAGAATTACCTTCACCGTCTCTAGCCATTTATCCAACTCTGTATTTTCATCGCCCATACCCACATTCTTATAATGGAAATGCGCGGCAAAACCTCGTTCGGCAATATCATCCATACGCTGACTGCGTATCTGCACTTCGATCCATTGCCCGTTAGGTCCCATCACTGTACAATGCAAAGCCTGGTAACCATTTGCTTTTGGACGGCTAACCCAATCACGTATACGATCAGGATGAAGCATATAAATACCGGTAATCACATTATAGATATTCCAGCACTCCTGTTTTTCAGTGTATCCGCTTCTGGGCTGAAAGATTATACGCACAGCATACAGGTCATAAACTTCTTCAAACGGAATATTCTTTTTCTGCATTTTCTGCCAGATTGAATAAACCGATTTAACCCGTTCTTTCATATCATAATGAAGCTCCATTCCATCCAGTTTATCAACAATCGGATCGGCAAAATTATGATACAGACGAGAGCGTTCTGACGCTGTTTCGTCAATCTTTTGTTTTATTGTTTCGTATATTTCGGGATGTTCGTATTTAAAACTCAGATCTTCAAGTTCGGTTTTAATAGCGAACAAACCCAAACGATGTGCAAGGGGAGCGTACAGATATAGTGTTTCGCCGGCAATTTTATATTGCTTGGCTGGCGTCATATAAGAAAGCGTTCGCATATTGTGAAGACGGTCAGCCATCTTTATAAGAATAACCCGTACGTCTTTAGCCATAGTCAGAAGCAAGCGACGAAAATTCTCAGCCTGAGAAGAAGTTTTATCACCAAAAATACCACCGGCAATTTTAGTTAGTCCTTCAACAATTTCAGCTACTTTATCGCCAAACATCATGCGGATATCTTCGACCGTATATTCTGTATCTTCAACAACATCATGTAATAAAGCCGATACAATAGACGTCGAACCAAGACCCATCTCTCTTGCTACAATGCGGGCTACAGCGATCGGGTGAAAAATATAGGCTTCGCCTGATTTTCTTCTCATCCCTGCATGTGCATTTTTAGCAAACAGAAAGGCCTTTGTTATTATTTCTACTTTCTTCCGGTGGTTGGAGTTCAAATAATCATTCAGCAATTCCTGAAATTCCTGCTCAATTAGCTGATCTTCCACCGATTCAACCTTTTTATAATCTTCCGTCATAATCGAATGTTTCTACATTGTCTAAGAACACAAATGTAAGAAACTGTTTGGATTTTTTCGAATATTTTTTTTTATAAACTCAATTCATGCAGTCTTTAGTCCTTTTTTGCGCCTTTGAATCTTCTTTTCTTGTTAATAGCCCGCTATAAACTGCAAATAGAGAATTCAAATTCATCAAAAAAAATGACTAAAACACATTGCATGAAAAAAATTCAAAACAGCTTCTTCCCGTTAGTCTATCTAACAATCTAACTCGTAATTTAGTGCACAAATAAAGGTTAATCCGACTCATCGGATTTTCAGTCAAAACAGGAATCAAAAAAAGGTGACTAAAATATGGTTTACTAAAATAAATAAACTACATTTGTAATCGTTACAATTTACGTATGAAAAGACACGCAATCATTTATCTTCTTATTTATCTGGTGATCGTAGCACATAACATTGTGCCTCATCATCATGCGCATCTTTTTATACTTAATTCTTTTAAAATCTCTTCCGGCTCATTACAGGAGGTACATGAATCTCATGCCTCTGATTATGAATTTAGCATTCACGCAAAACATGCCGTTAAACGAACAGAAAAGAAATCAGCTGAATTAATACCTTATAAGGATTTTATTCTTGCTGAAATACATGATCTGTTTTTTGAGAATAAAGAGAAAGAATGCAATTTATGTTATACTACATCCTTTTTGCGGCTTCGTGATGCCCACCGGATATTTGCCTTTCTAAGACCACCTCCTCACCTATAATACTCGAAATTATTTATCACAATCCTAATCTTTTATTAGGATAGAATCGTTATATCTAATAATTCATATTTTAATCACTTAAAATACTGATATACAATTAACAAAGAGTAAAAAAACTCTTACAAGTCATACATGCTATGCTAAAAAAGATCATTGAATTCTCTTTAAAAAATAAATATTTTATACTTATCACAACAGGAATTGTGTCTCTTTTGGGACTCTATTGTATGGTTACTCTGCCTGTTGATGCCGTACCGGACATTACGAACAATCAGGTACAGGTTGTTACTGTATCGCCAAATCTTTCACCACAAGAGGTTGAGAAGTTAATCACCTTCCCGATCGAAATATCAATGTCGAATATTCTGAACGTAACAGAAATACGTTCTGTATCCCGATATGGACTATCGGTTGTTACCGTAGTATTTAAAGATGATGTACCAACACTTGACGCACGCCAGTTAGTAAACGAGCAACTACAAACGGTTATGGGAGAAATTCCTCCGGGACTGGGGAACCCGGAATTAATGCCGATAACAACCGGTTTAGGTGAGATCTTTCAGTATACACTAGATGTAGCTCCGGGGTATGAAGACAAATACGATCCAATGGAACTACGCACGATTCAGGACTGGATCGTAAAAAGAAATCTCTCCGGAATACCCGGAGTAGTTGAAATATCAAGCTTCGGAGGCTATCTCAAACAGTACGAGGTTGCCGTTGACCCGAATAAGATGCGGTCATTAAATGTTACAATCAGCGAAGTATATGACGCGCTGAGCAATAACAACCAAAACTCCGGTGGCAGTTATATTGAAAAATACAATAGTGCCTATTACATTCGTTCAGAGGGCATGATCCAAAATTTATCTGATATAGAAACAATTGTTGTTGCAAACCGCTCCGGCATACCTATATGTATACGCGATCTGGGATCAGTGCGTTTTTCAAGTGCCAAGCGATTCGGTGCGATGACAAAAAACGGAAAAGGAGAATGTGTCGGAGGTATTACTCTCATGCTTAAAGGCGCAAATGCCAATCAGGTGATGGGTGAAATTCAGAACCGGATTGAAAAAGTAAACAAAATGCTTCCGGAAGGAGTAAGTATAAAAGCTTATCTGGATCGCTCTGCTCTTGTAAACCGGAATATAGGTACAGTCATTAAAAATCTGATTGAAGGAGCTATCATCGTTTTTCTGGTACTTATGTTCTTCTTAGGAAATATAAGAGCCGGATTAATCGTAGCATCAACAATTCCGTTAGCTATGCTATTCTCATTTATTCTGATGCGTGTTTTCAACGTATCGGCAAATCTGATGTCTTTAGGGGCTGTCGATTTTGGTATTATTATCGATGGTTCAATTGTAATTGTAGAAAGCATTCTAGCACACCTTCATCTTAAGTTTGCGGGTCGCAAATTAACAGATGAGGAAATGAAAACGGCTGTCTATAAATCATCACGCGAGATAGCTCAGTCTGCTGCATTTGCTGTTCTGATTATCCTTATCGTGTTCTTCCCGATTCTGACACTTACCGGCATTGAGGGTAAAACATTCAAACCAATGGCACAAGTACTCATCTTTGCTATAGTCGGAGCGTTAATTCTGTCAATGACTTATATCCCACTGATGTGCTCACTCTTCCTGAACAAAAAGATCCATGCCGGAGAAAACTTCTCTGACCGGATGATTTCAAGACTTCAGAAGATTTTCAGACCTACGCTGGAATTGGCTATAAAATTCAAATACCTGACTCTTTCGGCTGTAGCGACTCTGTTTTTACTTGCCATTTTCTTGTTTACGCGCATGGGTGGTGAATTTCTTCCAAACCAGGATGAAGGAGATTTTGCAGTACAGATGTCATTACCTCCGGGTAGTTCATTAACGGAAAGCATTGAGATTGCGACTCGTGCAGAAAGACATTTGCTTGAAAATATACCTGAAGTAAAAGAGGTTATTTCAAAAATAGGTACTGCTGAAGTTCCTACTGATCCAATGGGTATTGAAGATGCCGATATCATGGTTATCATGAAGCCGGCAAAAGAGTGGAAAACAACTGAAGACCGGATTGAAATGGCTTCTTTAATCAGTGAAACCCTGGCAGAAGTACCAGGCGCTACATTTAATATCTCTCAGCCTATTCAGCTTCGTTTTAACGAGTTAATGACGGGATCGAAATCAGATATTGCCGTTAAGATTTATGGCGAAGATATGGATGAACTTTTCGCACAGGCAAATGAAGCAGCTAAATACATACAACGCGTTCACGGGGCTACTGATGTAAAAGTAGAACAGGTAATCGGACTGCCTCAG
>JBOFDD010000250.1:0-4950 GCA_051646645.1 Bacteroidales bacterium
CCTGTCCGATCTTCGCCTCCATGGCAGGCAGATAAGCCTCTCCCACCCGTTCAATAAACAAAGGTTTATCAATAGCAGCGATCGCACCTTTCTCAGCCAGCCCCTCTCCTTCAAAACGAATATCAATACCTGCTTCAGCAAAACTCATTTTCACAAAGTCACGAACAGTTGTAGTCACCCCCGTTGCTATACAATAATCTGAAGGCGTATCCTGCTGAAGAATCAGGTGCATAGCTCTCACATAATCCTTTGCATGCCCCCAGTCTCTTTGAGCCGAAAGGTTACCAAGGAAAAGATCATTCTGAATACCCATTGCAATTCGGCTTACCGCTCTTGTGATTTTACGTGTCACAAAAGTTTCACCACGCACCGGCGATTCGTGATTGAACAAAATGCCGTTTGACGCATGCATGTTGTAAGCCTCGCGATAGTTTACCGTGATCCAGTATGCATACAACTTAGCCACAGCATACGGACTGCGTGGATAAAACGGAGTTGTCTCTTTTTGAGGCACCTCCTGCACAAGTCCGTATAATTCTGACGTTGAAGCCTGATAAATACGGGTTTTTTCAGTAAGCCCCAATAAGCGAACAGCCTCAAGAATACGCAAAGTACCAAGTCCGTCAGCATTAGCCGTATATTCAGGAGAATCAAAGCTCACCTTCACATGACTCATCGCTGCCAGATTATAAATCTCATCAGGCTGCGTTTCCTGAATGATTTTGGTAATATTCATCGAATCAGTCAGATCACCGTAGTGCAAAAAGAAGTTTCTGTTTTCGATATGCGGATCCTGATAAAGATGATCTATACGATCCGTATTAAAAGAAGAAGAACGTCTCTTGATACCATGAACCGTATATCCTTTTTTCAATAAATATTCTGCTAAATAGGCACCATCCTGACCTGTTATTCCGGTAATTAACGCAACCTTATTCATAATTATATTTTGTTTTAGCTTCAAAAATCAGATTATATTCAGAGCTGTTTTGTATTATCCTGAGCCATGTATATTTGTCATTTAATCCCAAAACAGCTTTTACAAAACAAAAATAGTGAAATAGAATTATGCAGCAAGTTACCACATAAACTATTTCACTATTTATCTATTTTATCTGTTTCCAGACAGAGATTACTCAATAACGATCATTACATCCTCTTTTGATACACGTTCTCCCGGATTCATTCTGATTTCTTTGATTGTTCCCGAAATAGGTGCACAAATTCTGTTTTGCATCTTCATTGCCTCTTGAATTAAAACAAGGTCTCCCTTTTTTACTTCATCACCCACCTTCACATTCAGGCTTATTACAGTACCCGGAAGTACAGCCTTAACCTCTCCGATAACGGGAGCAATCCACACTTTACGGTTTACGTACTTTTTCGTAAGCGTTGTTTTGTATTTACGGGCAGTAACGGCAAAGTCTACCAATTCAGCTTCTTTGTTTACCATAATCTTTAGTATATATACAGCCCGGTAAGAGCATTAACCTCAAAACAGACTGCAAGGAGTTCAAATTAATTAGAATGGAGGTAATCCGTGCTTTTTAGCAGGACGTAACTCTTCTTTGTTTTTTGAAATTTCCAAAGTATGCAACAAGATTTCTCTTGTTTCTTTTGGCTCGATTACAGCATCAATAAATCCGTTTGAAGCTGCCACATAAGGGTTAGCAAACTTATCAACGTATTCCTGTACTTTAATTTTGCGCATAGCATCCGGATCTTCTGCTTCCATAATTTCTTTACGGAAAATAATATTTGCAGCTCCTTCAGGACCCATTACTGCAATTTCAGCACCTGGCCATGCAAACACGAAGTCAGCACCAAGGTGACGCGAGTTCATTGCAATGTATCCTCCACCATAAGCTTTACGAAGCACCACTGTAATTTTCGGCACAGTAGCCTCAGAGTAAGCATAAAGAACTTTTGCACCGTGACGGATCACACCTGCATGTTCCTGATCTACACCCGGAAGGTAACCAGGCATATCCTCAAGTGTTACAATAGGAATATTGAATGAATCACAGAAACGGATGAAACGTGCTGCTTTATCAGAACTGTCACAGTCAAGCACACCTGCCAGCACCATTGGCTGATTGGCAACAAAACCAACAGTTTCGCCATTCATACGACCAAAACCAATTACAATGTTAGCTGCAAAAAGCTCCTGTACTTCAAAGAAGTCAGAATGGTCAACGATAGCTTTGATCACATCACGTACGTCATACGGCTGTTTTGGATCAGACGGGATAATCGTGTCAATTGAAGTTTTAGTCTTAGGCTTAGCAGGTTCATAAGCTTCAGCTTTTTCAGTATTACTCCATGGTAAGAAGCTAACTAATTTCTTGATTTGCTCAAAACACTCCGATTCGCTTAGAGAATAGAAGTGAGCATTACCAGTTGTTTCTGCATGAACACGTGCACCTCCAAGGTCTTCCATAGAGATATCCTCACCGATAACTGTTTTGATAACACTCGGACCGGTAATAAACATGTTCGAAATTTTCTCAACAACAAACACGAAGTCTGTCAATGCCGGAGAATAAACTGCACCACCGGCACAAGGACCTAAGATTACAGAAATCTGAGGGATTACACCAGAAGCAATTGTATTACGATAGAAAATTTCGCCATATCCTGCCAAAGCATCAACACCTTCCTGAATACGGGCTCCACCCGAATCATTGATGCCGATGATAGGCATTTTCATTTTCATTGCATGGTCCATGATTTTGGTGATCTTACGCGCATGTTTAAGACCTAACGATCCTCCTTCGACTGTAAAGTCTTGTGCGTAGATAGCTACCGGTTTACCAAAAATGGTACCTGTACCTGTAATAACACCATCACCAGGGAGTACTTTCTTGTCCATTCCAAAGTTGCGGGCACCGTGTTCTACGAACATGTCATACTCTTGAAAAGAGCCTTTGTCCAAAATAGAAAGGATACGGTTACGAGCGGTCATTTTCCCTTTTGCTTCTTGCTTTGCAATAGCAGCATCTCCCCCACCTTTCTCAACTAAAGCTCGTTTTTCACGTAACTTCAAAATGTTTTTCTTCAAAGATGTCATAAATAAAACTATTAATGATTCTTACTTAGATGAAGATTTCGTGCGATAATGGCAACGAACCTTCCCTTTTATTATATTTGAAAGCTTAGATTTAATAAGTTGTTTACGAATCGGCGAAATTCTGTCAATAAACAAAACCCCTTCCAGATGGTCGTATTCGTGTTGTACCACACGAGCAGGGAATCCTTCAAAAACCTCTACCTTTTCTTCGAAGTTCTCATCCATATAGCGGATTCTCAATCCCTCCTGACGCACTACTGATTCATGAATACCCGGCAAACTAAGACAACCCTCTTCGCGGGAAACCTCCGGACCGTTCAATTCTTCAATCTGTGCATTAATCATTACCTTTTTCATTCCTGCAAATTCAGGAAAATCTTCTCTTAACGGATCCAGATCAAAAACAAGCAAACGAATATCCAGCCCGATCTGAGGAGCAGCAAGACCAATTCCGTCAGAGTTGTACATTGTATCGAACATGTTTGCAATAAGCGTTTTTAACTGCGGATAATCCGCTTCAATAGGTTGAGCCTGTTTACGCAAAACCTGAGTACCATATAAATATATTGGCAAATTCATCGAATAAAGCTTTTTGATTCCAGATAAGATTGCAGGATAATCACTGCGCTAATCTCATCTACTAATTCTTTTTTTTGTCTGTCTTTTTTCTTCAATCCTCCTGCCAGCATTGCCTGCTGTGCAATTTTAGAGGTAAAACGTTCATCCACAAATTCAACCGGAATTTGCGGAATCTCCACTTTAAGCTTTTGTACAAAAGCTTCAATGAACTTCATACTTTCAGAAGGTTCATTATTCATTCGTTTGGGCAAACCCATAACGAAAAGATCAACCGGTTCTTTGGCAATATAATCTTTCAGAAAGTTCATCAGATCGCCGGAACTCACTGTACCAAGTCCTCCCGGAATCATACCCAAGATGTCTGTAGCTGCTACACCACATCTTTTTTGTCCATAATCTATTGCAACAATTCTTCCCATTGGGGACAAAAATACACAAAATACTGAAATATGAGCACTTCCAGTCCACTTTTTGCGCATTCAGGTTTCAAAACGCCGACTGGAAAAGAGATGGAAAGAACATTTTTTTAGCGGTAAAAAGAAAAGGGGAGCGCTGAAAAGGCAGTAAGGGAATTAGGGGGATTAAGGAGTTTATGGGGATTAAGGATCTCGTTATAACTCCCGAGACACGGCTGCGGACGCATAGCGTCGCTAAAGATAGCGGCAAAGCCGCTGTGGAAAGCAGCCTGCTGCTGTATTTTGCCTTTGGGCGCTCCTTAATCCCCCTAATCCCCCTAAAGTCCTTATTGCCTTTTGCGCCCTGCCTTTTGAAGCCCCCTTGCCTTTCAGCGCCTTTTCACCACCACCATCATCAAAATCAAAAAGACCGTGAGCACTATCACCCACGGTCTCCACGGACGTCTGTCAGACGCCTGCACAACATCCAGATCCAGATACTCGTGGCTGCAAACCGTGTCACCCCTGATCCGGACTGTATCACGCCTGCTCTCTATTTCGATCAGACCGTCAGACCGTTTTTTTACAGTCAGCCCACCTGAGTGATCTTTAGGAGCAACAAACTCCGTGGCTGGAGTTAGTCGATCAAGCGTTGAAACCTCCACAATCAATCGTTCCGATTCAGGAAGCAGGATCACCTCTTGCCCGATCCGCTCTGTCTGAATCCGCTGCTCCCTCTTCTCCGTCTGCTTCATCGACCGGCAACCCATGCAGCAAAGGGCAATGCTTGCGGTAAGGACAACGGTTAATCTCCTCAAAAGCCCTTTCGAGCCTGAATACCTTATTTCGTAATTTTGCATACTCCACACTTTGTTTTTTGATTAATACTCTCAAATCCTCGTAAAG
>JBOFDD010000251.1:0-4382 GCA_051646645.1 Bacteroidales bacterium
GCTGTCCGATAAAATGTGTATTTTTGCTCATAATATTTTCTAGTGTTTCTGCAAAAACAAAGAAAGTATAAAGGCTGAACTTCTTCTACGAAATTCAGCCTTTTTTATATCTCAAAAAAACTTTTAGCGGACAGTAATATTTTATTATAGGGTAAAGTCGGAAACATTTTCTGATTTTACCCTTATTTTTTTATCTATCTCTTTGCGTATAACCCAACTACCTTTAATTGCATTTATTACTTGAATTCAGAATTTAATTAAACAAACACTATGTCAAAACATATATGGTCATTGGCTATAGTCCTACTATTAGGGCTGACCTTAACCGGATGTCATGATGATGATGACACACCTATGCCAGGTAATAAATTCAGTGTTTATGACGTTATTAAAAATTCAAGTGACCATCAAACACTCCTGGCTGCTATTAATGCAGCTGATTTGGAAGGAGCATTAAATGATCAGAAAGCAGATCTAACTGTTTTTGCTCCTACTGATGCGGCTTTCGAAGCTATCCCTGAAGAAACTCTTGCCAATCTGCTTGCTAATCCGGGTGGCTTATTGACAAATATTCTATTGTATCATGTAGTTAATGGCCGGTACTTAAGCAGTGATTTATCTGATGGAATGCTTTTAACTACATTAGACGGAGGTGCTCAACTCAAAATATCAATTGTTGACGAAAATGTCTACGTTAATGATCCATCAACCATTGATAATTCAGATACAAACATCAAAATTTACGTAAACAATGCGTTAATTACGATTGCGAATTTGAAAGCGAATAATGGAGTCGTTCATGTTATTGACGCAGTATTAATTCCGGAATCAACTAATGATGAATGAAAGTATATTTAAACCTTTGAAATAGAAAACTAAAAAAGGAGAGCCTTTAAGCTCTCCTTTGTTGTTCTATGAATTATCAGAATGAATAACGAATGAATCCCATGATTGAAAACCAGTCTTTTGATTCTGATACAGCATGACGAATACCCTTTCCGGGAACTGTATAAGCTGTATTAAAATGAAAGTACCAATGCCTTGAAATAAAATATTTGAGAGTCAGGTTATATTCTGTTCCGAGGAATCTTGAATCAAGAGTTGATAATGCAGGATTTCCTCCTATATTATTCTTTTGATCTGCAAGAAAAACCCAGAACTGACCAACAAGCTGAAGTTTCTTTGCGGGTGAAAACACCGCTTGAAAACGATGAGTCAGCTCATTACTATTCTGAAAGACTTTGTACATATTAGACCCCTGCACCCATTGTTCTCCATTTCCTCCGGTATACAGAGCATCCCAACGCTCATACGCTTTTGTGTTTGGATCATCTCCCGAAAATGAGGCATAACGATAGCTTATACTCGGAGAGCCAAAGGCTTTTTTAAATTGCCATCCGCCTTCAACGTAATAAGCCCATGCCTTCATATCAAAATTAGTATTCCGCTCAAAAGCAGCTTCTCCCTTAAACAAGAGTCCCAGTTTATCTGTAGGTAAGCGAAAATATCTCAGATTATAAACCTGAAGACCTTTACGCTTATGGACAGTTCCATCAGGTAAATAATACGAAAAATTAGACTTTGGAGAAGTCATAAAAGTAAAACCTGCTGTACCGTATTCTTTATCAGTAAACTGAGTATTCACTCCACGGAGGACGGTTTTAGAATTTAATATATCCAGTTCATTTGGTCGGATATTAAATCCTTGTAACATCCACCTGTTCCATTGAAAAACTCCTGTAAACAGTTCCTTAGCAGCCCATCTTGGATTTAATTGCAAAGCAGCTCTGTCATATCCGTTCATAGAGGTATTAATCAACAAGAATCCATCTCCAAGCACAAATGACTTCCGTCCATAAGTGACATTATAAAGATATTTATTCCCATTTTTTAATTTATCGCCTCCGACAATTCCAACGAATGCATCTTCAACCGCCCCATGAATACGCGCTTGGGTAGTGAAGAGTTCATTTCCTGCCGAAAACGAAGCAATGTAGCTTGCTCCTCCATAAACATGCAGCTTTATTTTTGGAATCAGATTAAAAACACTGTATATTCCTGCGCTACCGAATCCTTCAAGCCAGGCTGTCGTTCCTTTCCCGGCCGGATTAGTAGCTAATGGATTTCCGGTGGTCATAGTTACTGGATTTCCAAACCATGCATTATTGTTAGAAAAGGCCATTTCAGATGCTGAAGCCTGAAGAGTAAGATAGAAACGATCAGTATTAACCAGAGTAGGTAAAACGGATTTGTTCTTAAAACCGGACTCAAGCTTCTTTTGCTCAGGTTTTTCTGAGAGAGTAACATTAAGCGTGATTACTACCTCATTTGCAGTTTCTGCAGACAAAACAATAACTGATTGCTGCACGAAAGGCAAAAGGTTTATTCGGGAGTTATAAAATCCGGCCATGCTTGCGTTATAAGCACTTCCACTCTGTACTGCAAATTGTTGTTCTATTATTTTTTTATATGAAACAACTAATGCTGTATCCGCAGGTGGATTGGTAAAAACAACCCGAACATCACTTATAGTAAACCCCTCAAAAATATTCACAGGGTTAGTATTCTGAGAGAAAGAAATTGTGCTGACAAAAAGCAGCAAACAACCGATGATAAATTTTTTCATCAGGGATTACACAATTAATAATCAGTCCAACCTCCGTCTGTTGCCATTATAAGACCTGTAAGCGCTGAAGCGTCATCAGATAGAAGATACAATATTGTAGAAGCTTGTTCCCACGGATATGATCCACGATGTTCCGAGTCGCAGTATTTAAGCAAACTCATTGTTTTAATTTTACCCATACCAAAACCTATTCCGGCTTTCTGATTCGCTTTAACAAACTCGCTTGCACGCTCTACCATCGGAGTATAGGTTTCTGCCATATTAACCGAGTTAATACGAATTCCGTAAGGAGCATAATCAATTGCAGCATTACGAACCAATCCATTTACGGCATGTTTACTTGCTACATAAGCCGGATTACCGGATAAACCAGTCATACCAGCAATTGATCCAACAACTACAATAGATCCGCCATTATCCTGATTAAGAAACTGTTGCAAGACTGAGCGCATTGATTTGAATGTACCTTCCGCATTAGTTTTAAATACGGCATCCCAATATTCATCAGTAGCATCTGCTACAACAGCAGGCATCAATTTTCTCTGTTCAGCATCAAATTTAAAAGGTGTTCCGGAATAAACGCCATCCATTACGCCGGCATTAAGAACTGCATAATCTAATTTTCCAAAGTTCTTAATTGCAGCATCTACAGCCTTTTTGCAATCTTCATCTTTTTGAATATTTCCGTATACAAAAATCGCTTTTCCGCCTGCAATAGGAGAGTAAAGCATGTTAATCGAATCTGTTGTAGCTTTACCCACATCATTCAACCAATCCATAATAACAACATTAGCACCTTCTTTTACGGCACGCATTGCTGTATATTTACCAATACCTCTTGCTCCGCCTGTCACCAGAATTGTTTTACCTTTAAAACGATCCGGTGTATAATAACTTTCACTCAATCTGGTAACATTACGAGGCTTAGGACCCTCTTTAACTGCATTTTTCTGAGCAAACGTAAAGGTCGGAAAAATAAATAACATAGCCAGTAGGCTAATTGTCAACATCCTCTTTGTCATAGTAGTAAATATTATTTGATAATATATTACTTAGACAACAATTGAGCCTATAATGTTCATTGAATTAATCAAAATAACAATAATCATTTTGTATACATAAACACTTCATTTTCATGAAGTATAATATAAAAAAAGGAAAGCCGGTAAGCTCTCCTTTTTTTCATCTGAATATTTTTTTTTTAAAAATAGAATCGTGGTCCGATTGAAATAAAGAATGTTTTAATTCCGCTCCTACTCTTTCCATCTGTATTAACATTCTCGTCTGTTTGAACGAGACCATTTATAACTCCAATCTTAGCACCTAAACTAATATTTTTGTGTAACAGATATTCGCCATCAAAATCCAATCTTGTTGTAACGCCGGATATATCGCCTTTATATTTCAGCTCCTTATCTTTAATTTTCTCTCCATAATTATAAAATCCAAAGCCAAAAGTTGAGCCAATAATGAATTTACTCCCAAGTTTAAATTTAAACCCAAAGTTAGGGGTAATATAGGACTGGCGCATATTTAATTCAGTCGAATAGTTATTCGCGCTACTCTGGTACTGACCATAAGACAAACCTGCAAACCATCCCGAATCCCAAATGTATTTATAACTAAAGTTTCTCACATCACTAAACTGCAGATATACAGGCTGTAATACCGCATTGTTAATTCTGTTGATAATAGTTTGTATTTATTAATCGCTAATAATCAATAGTTGGATATGCAGGATTAACGGAAATGGCTA
>JBOFDD010000252.1:0-3964 GCA_051646645.1 Bacteroidales bacterium
GTGGGAAAAACTCTGTTTCAAGAGTAGATCCTAAAAACAATGTACCAATCAGGATAGCAACAGCACCCGATACAGTAATAGCTCTGTGTCGCAAAACCCATTTCAGGATTCTTTCGTAAAAGTTGTCCAGCCCGTCTAGGAAAATTTCAATCGGACGATAGAACAACATGAATGCTTTAGAACGTCCCGGATCTTGTTTCAACAACTGAGAACATAGCATAGGAGTCAATGTAAGTGCTGCTATCGTGGAGAATACAATAATGATTGTAACCATCCAGCCAAGAGGTTTAAACATCAATCCGGCCATACCCGTTACCAGAGTAAGCGGGAAGAACACAGCTGCAACTGTCAGCGTTGTTGCGATAACGGCTACCCCTACCTCATTCGTTCCATAAATAGAAGCCTGTTTCGGAGGTGATCCGCGTTCGATATGAGTCGTAATATTTTCAAGAACCACAATCGCATCATCCACCACCATACCAATCGCAATAGACAGAGACGAAAGTGTAATTACATTCAGCGTATTATCCGAAATAAGAAGGTAAACAAACGATGCCACCAGCGATACCGGAATCGTAATAATAATGATAAACGTTGCACGCCATCTTCCTAAGAAGAATAAAACAACCAGTACAACGAAAAGGAATGCATAGAAAACGGTATCCGTAAGTCCGGCAATACTATTCTTAATACTATCTGAAGTATCCATCAAAACAGAAAGTTTCACATCCGGAGGAAGGTTTTTCTGAATTTCAGGAAGAGCTGCTTTTACCTTATCTGCAATATCTACTGTATTTGCTCCGGATTGTTTCAGAATTACAATCGAAGCCCCCTGTTGTCCGTTCGTATAAGATTCTTCAAGCTTATCGCGGCTTGTATCTTTCACCTCAGCGATATCACTGATTTTCACAACACGGTCTTTGTTTGCCAATACAACGATATCTTTGATTTCATCACTTTCGATAAACTCGCCCTGTACACGAAGCGAATAAGTATCGGAGCCAATATCGAGCGTACCACCCGGAAGGTTCATATTTTCAGATGCAAGGATCTGACCTATTTGTTCAATCGTAAGATTATAAGCTTCCAGTTTTTTAGGATCCAGGTTCACCTGAACCTGACGCTCAGGAGCACCAGAGATTGATACAGAACCTACACCATCAATACGATTCAATGCATTCGCTACCCGATCATCCAGGATCTTATACAATGCTGGCAAACTCTCGTTCGACTCTACCGACAGGATAATTACCGGAATCATGTTAGTACTGAAACGGAATATCGTTGGTGTGTTTGTACCATCTGGCAACTGAGACTTAAAAATATCCAGTTTGTCACGGATATCATTTACGGCAACATCAAGATCAGTACCCCACTCATACTCCAGTGTTACCACAGAGAAGTTGTCCATTGATCTGGAACTGATATCTTTCAGATCGTCGACCGTATTCAAACCATCTTCAACAAGACGTGTAACGTTTGTTTCCACATCCGACGCATTCGCTCCGGGATAGGAAGTCATAACCATCAACTGATTGGATTCGAAATCCGGTAAAAGGTCAATTGACAGTTTACTTAAAGAATATAGCCCGAAAACAATTACTGCCAAAAAACACAACATCGTTGTGATTGGTTTTTTGACGGCTGTTGCATATATACTCATAGTTTATTTCTCTAAATTATTTTTTGATTTCGATTTTTGAGCCGTTTACCAAACGTGCCGCACCGTTTACAACAACTTTTTGCCCCGGTTTTAATCCGTTGATGATTTCGTATTTATTATCCATACGACGACCTGTTTCTACTTTGGTATGAACCACACGATCGCCTTCAACAACAAACACAAATCGTTCGTTTGCTCCCGCCTGTTTCACAACCGCTTTATCGGAAACAACAATACGTTCTACTTTTTCGATAGGAAGAACTACACGTGCGAACATACCCGGACGCACTTTATTGTTTGAGTTAGGCAGTAGAACTTCTACAGAAAACGTACGTGTCATCTCGTCGATAGTCGGGTAAATAAGATTAACCTTACCTTTGAATAGTTCATCGCCGTAAACATCAAGCAGTACATCTACAGACATTCCCTCTTTAATTCTCGGATATAGTTTTTCCGACACATTAATAAGAAGCTTAACAGGCTGAATCTGCATAATAGTCAGAATTGGCTGTTGTGCGTTATACATATCACCCGGATCATAACTTCTTGAAGTTACAACTCCATCAATCGGACTTAGCAAATCTGTATTTTCGTCTAATGAGCTAAAAGCATCCTTAGCCACATCATACTGAGCTTTTGCCTGATCGAGCTGTTGTTTTGATGCTCCACCTACAGCGTATAACTCTTTCACACGATTGTAATCGGCCTCGATTGTATTTAATTGTGTTTTCTGCTGACTGCGTGTTATAGCATCCATTTGAACAAGTACCTGACCTTTTTTTACACGGTCGCCGACTTCTACGAATATTTTCTTAATACGGTTTGGTTGTGCAGAACCTATAGAGTTCTTCTTATACGGTTGAACAGTTGCTGTAAAGTCATAGATTTGCTCTACTTCTTCCAGATTTATCTGTTCAACATTAACCGGAAAAACAGTTTCAGCTGCCTGCTCTGCTACTTTTTCCTTACAAGAAGAAAGTACGATAAGAAGCATTAATGGAATAACTTTCAATCTTTTCATTTCAATCTTTTTTTATCTTTCTGATTCTGTAATTTATTTCTGCGTATATTTTGAGTAATCAAAAGTTCCTAAGATATTTTCAAGAGCAGACTTAGCACTTAAATATTCATAGATAGCCTGATTATACTGAAGCTCTGATTGCAGCAAAGCGATCTCGGCATCATTTAATTCGATAAATGTCCCCATACCGGTTTCATAACGTTTACGGGCGATAGTCAGACCTTTTTCTGCAAGTTCAATCCCTCCCTGGGTACTTTCAACCTGTCTTACCGTACGGTTGATCTGATCTTTCGCATTTTTCAGCTGCATATTCAGATTGCGCTCAAGATCTATGCGTTGAAGTCCAAGAGTCTGTATCCCTACTTTTGTCTGTTTGTTTCGGTAATATTTAGCTCCACCCTCGAAAATCGGTATTTGCAACGAAAATCCGATTGTCGAATATGGGAACCACTGATAATCCTTAAACTTAAAATCATCCGACAAAGCATTATACGAATAGTTGAAGTTCGCTGCAAGAGTAGGTATATAAGCAAACTGTTGCATTTTCAATGCTGTTTTCATTGATCGCACTTCAAGATCCAACTGACGCAGGGTTGAGTTCTGTTCAATACCTGTAGTTGCGTTCAGACTTTCAGCATACATATTTTTTCTGTATTCATCCAGAGAGCCTTCAACATCAACATCTATATCTATATCTTCAAGTCCAAGCAATGTTTTAAGCATAAGTTTAGATAGTGCCACCCCACTCTCAGCCTGAAGCAGATTAGGCTCCATATTCTTAACCTGAACATCTGCACGAATCAGATCGTATTCCGAAACGACTCCCTGCTTCAATCTTTCACGTGTTACTTCAGCATTGGCTTTTGCCTGATTATAGCTTTTCAGAATCACGTCATACGAATCCTCAGACAGAAGTACATTATAATATGCATCCTGAACCTGTTTTGCCATATCCAGATGAGATTGTCTCGAAGCTTCAACCGCTTTTTCGATATCAATTGAGCCCATCTGCACATTTTTCCACAACGTCGGTGCCACTAACGGCAGAGAGATATTAAAACCTCCTGACCACGAGTTAGAGGTACCTACTTCTACAGCCACTGGTTTAGAATCGGCAGAAGCATCAGAATCGCCGCCCATTCCGGGCATGCCGCCTCCTCCAAAAATAAACTTCTGCTTCTTCAGTGTTCTGTTGTATTGAGCAGATCCCGAAATATTTGGTAACAATGCACCAATTTTCTCTTTTTTGGCAAAACGTTTAATCTCAATCTGCTTATCCG
>JBOFDD010000253.1:0-3188 GCA_051646645.1 Bacteroidales bacterium
CCCCTCATGGCGTATAGCTTTGAATTGATCAAGTGTAAGTTGGTAGCGCTCTACTGCTTTCATAAGTTGTTTAGTTTTATTGCCACAAAGGTAGATTGAAGCTATTATAACTGAAATAGACCATCGCGGAGACGCTTACTTTAAAAGCAACCCTGAATAATAGCATATTAACATATAGCCCATAACCTAACGAAATGATTCTTTGTTGTACTATTGGTGAATTATTTGCTATCTTTGCATACATATGAGACAAGACTTAAAAAAGTGGTTACCCACTACTAAAAAAGAAATGGAATTACGCGGCTGGGATCAGGCCGATGTTATAATATTTTCGGGGGATGCCTACGTGGATCATCCTTCTTTTGGAGCTGCCGTTATTGGCCGTACACTTGAATCATTAGGATTAAGAGTTGCTATTGTACCACAACCAAACTGGCGCGATGATCTTCGTGACTTCAAAAAGCTTGGGAAACCCCGACTTTTCTTTGGAATCAGTCCGGGATCCATGGACTCAATGGTAAATCACTATACTGCTAATAAAAGGTTAAGATCTGACGATGCATATACACCTGAAGGAAGAGCAGGAATGAGACCTGATTATCCAAGCATCGTCTATTCCAAAATACTTAAAGAAATTTATCCCGATACACCTATCGTATTGGGAGGAATTGAAGCGTCCCTTCGCCGGCTTTCTCACTATGATTACTGGGAAGACCGTTTGCGTCCGAGTATTCTGTTTGATAGCAAAGCAGACTTATTGATCTATGGTTTGGGCGAAAAGCCAATAAAAGAACTTATTAAAAGATTTGAGGAAGGCGAAGTATCTGACTGGACGACCATCCCTCAGACTGCCTATATATCTAAAATCAAGCCAGAAAACAATGATGACCAGACAACGGTTTTGTTCAGTCATGAAGAATGCTTGAAAGATAAAGCAAAACAGGCTCAGAACTTCAAAATAATTGAAGAGGAATCAAATAAATGGAGTGCCATGCGTTTGATCCAGGCCCATAACAATAAATACGTAGTTGTTACTCCCCCTTATCCACCAATGAGTACAGAAGAGATTGATGAATCATTTGATTTACCTTACACTCGTCTGCCTCACCCGAAATACAAAGGAAAACATATTCCTGCTTATGAGATGATTAAGTTTTCCGTTAATATTCACAGAGGCTGCTTCGGTGGATGTGCCTTCTGTACAATTGCGGCACACCAGGGTAAATTTATCTCTTCGCGATCTAAAGCATCCATCCTGAAAGAAGTTAAAGCGCTTACTGAGTTGGATGACTTCAAAGGTTATCTGAGTGATCTTGGTGGGCCTTCTGCTAATATGTATCAAATGAGCGGGAAGGATCTGAGCATTTGCAAACAGTGTAAAAAGCCATCTTGTATCTTCCCAAGAGTATGTCCGAATCTGAATAATGATCACAGACCTCTTCTTGATATTTACAAAGCAGTAGATGCCTTACCGGGTATTAAGAAATCATTTATCGGTAGTGGCATTCGTTACGACCTGCTTCTCCATCGTAATAAAGAGGAGGAGTTAAATATTGCAGCACGAAAATACACTGAAGAGGTTATCGAAAAGCACGTATCAGGAAGACTAAAAGTGGCTCCTGAACATACTTCTCCAGAGGTTCTTGAAATGATGAGAAAACCTGGCTTTGAGCTATTCGAGCAATTTAAAAAAGATTTTGATCGCATCAATGATAAATGCGGATTAAAACAACAATTAATCCCTTATTTCATCTCAAGCCATCCGGGCTGTAATGAAGAGGATATGGCAGATCTGGCTATTCGGACTAAACGCATGAATTTCAGATTAGAACAGGTACAGGATTTTACTCCTACTCCTATGACTCTTGCTACAGAGATTTACTATACCGGCATTCATCCTTATACAGGACAACGTGTTTTTACAGCTAAATCAAAACAGCAGAAACTGGCTCAAAGACTGTTCTTCTTCTGGTATCAGCCCGAAAGCAGACAACAGATTACCCAAACGCTGAAACGACTGAAACGACCGGATTTACTTAAGAAATTGTTTAAAAAGTAAATCGCAGCACAACTTAACATGTGAACCTTTAATTTTGAACAAATGAAAAGAATATATTCTTTGTTGATTGGTTTTGGTTTTATAACCCTTTCTGTGGCTCAGACTCTTGATGCCGGAAAACAACTTTATTTAAAAGGTGAATATACTAATGCAAAACCTATTTTTGAAAAATACATCAAACAACGACCTAATGATGCTTCACTGAATCATTGGCTTGGTGTATGTTATTTTGAAACAGGTGAGCAACAGAAAGCTGAAAAATATCTGAAAGTAGCTTCAAAACGGAACATCCAGGAATCATACCGTTATTTAGCTCAACTCTATAATAACGAATATCGTTTTAGTGAAGCACAAAATGCCATTAATACATATCTGTCATTTAAGAGGCTTACTGCTGAACAGGCGGATATGGGCAAAATTCTTTCCGAAAGAGCTGACATGGGAAGCCGTCATATGGAAGGTATTGATGACATCGTAGTTTTTGATAGCCTTGTTGTAGACAAAGGCCAGTTCATTAACGCTGTTAATATTAGTCGAGAAGCGGGATCTATAACTCCTTTCGCTTCATTTTTCAATAATAACAGTAACCCTCTTTCAGCTGTCTATACAAATGAAAAGAAGGATCGGATTTTCTTTGGAGATATGAATGATTCTACAAAAATGGATTTGTTTTCTTCTGCAAGAAATGGAGATAAGTATACAGAAAAAACAGCTTTATCATCTGCTCTAAACTCTGAATACAACGAAACTAACCCTTTCGTACTATCAGATGGATTAACTATATATTTCGCATCTGATCGCCCCGAATCAATGGGCGGATACGATATTTTTGTTTCATCTTACAATTTGGGTAGCGAAGATTATCTTCGTCCTGAAAATATAGGATTTCCATACAATTCGCCTGCAAATGAATACATGCTGGCTATTGACGAAATGAACAATATCGGATGGTTGGTAACCGATCGTAATCAGCCGGAAGATAAAGTCGTCATTTACACTTATATCTATTCAGATACAAGAAACAATCTAAGAGTTGATGATGAAAAAATCAAACAATCACGTGCTGCTTTAAAGTCAATCAAAGACACTTGGAAAGATGGCGAAAATTATGGTAATCTGATTGAAAAAG
>JBOFDD010000254.1:0-1708 GCA_051646645.1 Bacteroidales bacterium
TTAATTCCGCCAACGGGTTTACTTTAGTTTTATTATAGGGTAAAGTCGGAAACATTTTCTGATTTTACCCTTATTTTTTTATCTATCTCTTTGCGTATAACCCAACTACCTTTAATTGCATTTATTACTTGAATTCAGGTATTTTTTAGCAAACTCTTTGTAGAATTCACAAACTGTTTCGATTCCTTTATTGAATAACTCCAGTGAGAAGTTTTCGTTCGGAGAGTGAATTGCATCTGATTCCAGACCAAATCCCATCAGAATACTCTTCATTCCCAATACTCTTTCGAATGCAGCAATAATCGGAATACTACCACCACTACGCACAGCTAACGGACGAACACCGAAAATAGTCTGGTATGCTGTTTCTGCTGCTTTATATGCTGGTAGAGTAATCGGACAAACATAACTTTCGCCTCCGTGCATTGAGGTTACATTCACCTTCACATAATCCGGAGCTACTTTTTCGAAATAAGCTTTTACCAGTTCGCCTATTTTTTCGTGATCCTGACCAGGAACCAGACGGCTCGACAGCTTAGCGTGAGCTTCTGATGGAAGAACAGTTTTAGATCCTTCACCTGTATATCCGCCCCAGATACCACAAACATCAAATGTAGGACGAATCCATGTACGTTCAAGTGTAGAATATCCTTTCTCACCAAACAATGCATTTACTCCTAAAGCTTTCATATAAGCTTCGTCAGAATGAGGCACCTGAGCAATCATATCTCTTTCTTCCTGTAGTACCGGAAGAATATCATCGTAAAAATGAGGAATAGTAATTTTGCCATCAGCATCAGTTACATCCGCAATCATTTTACAAAGTACATTTATCGGATTAGCTACTGCTCCACCAAAGATCCCTGAGTGAAGATCTTTGTTCGGACCTGTAACATCAATCTGCCAGTAAGCAAGACCTCTCAAACCTGTTGTGATACTTGGCTGATCTTTGCTTACCATACCTGTATCAGATACAAGAATAACATCTGCCTGAAGCATTTCTTTATGCTCAACACAAAAAGCTTCAAGACTTGGAGATCCGATTTCTTCCTCTCCTTCAAAAAGGAATTTCACATTTACCTTCAGCATATCATTCTTAACCATAGTTTCAAATGCTTTTGCCTGAATAAATGACTGACCTTTATCATCGTTAGCTCCACGTGCCCAAATATGGCCATCGCGTATTTCTGCTTCAAACGGACTACTTTTCCATAATTCCAATGGTTCTGCAGGCATTACGTCATAATGTGCATAAACAAGCACTGTAGGCGCATTCGGATCTACTGTTTTTTCGCCATAAACGACAGGATTACCTTTTGTAGACATCACTTCGGCTTTATCAGCTCCTGCTTTAAGTAAAAGAGATTTCCAATGTTCAGCACAAGCAACCATATCGGCTTTATGCTCTGGCTTTGCACTAATAGACGGGATACGGATAAGACCGAATAATTCATCGAGAAAACGCTCTTCGTTTTCGCGGATATACTGTTTGATCATAATTAATTGTGTTTTATGTCATTGGTATCTGACAATGTTTATGGACAAATATAATTAAAATCCTTTAAGTATCACCCGTTGGCGGAATTAATTTAGTGCATACTTAACTCTACCAATAGGTTTGTTGTTGATCTTATTTATATATTGCAGGATTGTAAATGCACTAATCTTTCCGATAATTCGGGCAAACAATCCAGCATTGTCTTTTGCA
>JBOFDD010000255.1:0-12075 GCA_051646645.1 Bacteroidales bacterium
GAATATGAGTACAGGCAGCTCTTCTCCAATTGTTATCCGCGGGTCCTCAGGATCTAAAAAATACATATCAAGATTTATAACGTAGCTCCCATTTCTTTTTAAATTGAAGTCAGACGTGCCATTTGCTCCCGGATAGATCCGAAGTTTTGCTGGTAGATTTTTACTGATACATCTCCCTTTTATCTCAATATAAGTAGCGCGCGCAGGTGCATTTTTGGATGTTTTATCCCAGGGATTCTGTATTGAATTATTAGTAAGCTGGAT
This sequence comes from Bacteroidales bacterium, assembly GCA_051646645.1. Classification (GTDB taxonomy): domain Bacteria; phylum Bacteroidota; class Bacteroidia; order Bacteroidales; family UBA7332; genus UBA7332. The sequence continues at coordinate 265 of JBOFDD010000255.1, forward strand.
ATTTTCGGGAATGTAACAGGTTAGAGTCCCTTTTGGATTATTGCTTTGAATCGTATATGAATTCAAGTTTGTCGTGTTAGATGTATTTTCAATATTTGAATTGACTAGATAAATTCGACCTAATACATTGCCAATGACGATTTGTTCAGGCTTGAAGTCAGCATAACTCTGAACCGTATAATTAAAAGAAAGCTTTGTTCCTGTATGAGAGACAGTCACTGGTACATTTTTTTGACCTGAAGTATATGTGATATAACCCGATAACGGAATGTTATCTGACGTAGTAAGTGAATTATAAGAAGCCCATATCTTCGTAAGGTCCGATTCTGTTGTGACAGTTGCTAATCCGGAAAGATCAGTGTCAGTTATTGATAAAAAAAGATATATTTTACCGGATTTACCTTCGGGGATTTTTGCCGGTACGCTAAATTTGTTATTTGTTGGGGTAACAGTGAATTTTTCAGAGCAAAGTAAACATTTGCCTGTTGTATCGAAGAACAGATAATGAGCTGAATAACTCAAATTATCTGCTTTTGTACGAATATTATACTCAGAGTTATATCCAATATATAGATTTATTGCACTTTTCGATTGTATCTCAGAATCAACAGATTTGGATGCGATTGATTCATTATTTCGGTCTGAGATTTCTCCATCAAAAGCAATTTCAATCCATTCTTCAGTTGAAGATGGATTATTAGATACGATAGAATCTTCGCAGCTGCTAAAGATGAATATCCAAAGAGTGATAATTATATATAGAGGCTTTAATAACTTCATAATAACCATATCGTTTTAATTACTTAATTAAATCTCTTACGCATCTTACAGATTGTGCTTGAGTAACCAGAATCTTACCATCCCAATTATAGCTATAGATGCCATTCATGTAGCTTACATTGAATGGAGAAGATAGTAATTGAAATATAAAAGTACTGTAGCTGCTCCAATAACTTCCTGTCATAGGAGTTATTTTAGAACTACCTGTATTTAATTCATTTATAATTAATTCAAGCTCTCTTTCTGTAGGAATTCTCCAGTCGCTTTTACCATTTTCGATGTAAGAATGGCAGCCTGTGTTTTGAGGATACCCCCAAATGTTCCATCCGGAAGCTGCATACCAGCTGAGCCCTGTCAAATCTTTCTGAGCAACCTCAAATGCCCGTGAATATCCTTTTGTTGAGGAAGAGGTTGGTCTGCCAATATTATCCAATCCACTTTCATTAATCACAAAATAGTTTTTTCCAATTTTTTCGTTTAATGTCCCCATTTCGATATAATTAGAAATAGTTCCTTCCAGATAAATATCGAAAGTTCCATCCGACTTCATCGCAATATTATAAATATATCTCTTACCAGCCTCCCATTTTAAGGAATTATTTGCCGCAGAAAAGGAAATAGTTTTGATTTTTCCGTCCACCTTTATATCCATCTGATAATTTCCGGGATTCTCCGATGGGAGTACTATTGCATGGAACATACCCATTTTTTCTCCGTAGGTTGATCCTGAGGTATTTACTGTGCCAATGGGCTGTGTTTTAAATGAGTACTCAGCAGTGAATCCGATTGATCCGTCCGGCGTCAGAGGATTGTATTTGCTTGTGCTTTCATATGCAGCAAGATTGACTTCACCTGTTGATGCGTCCGGAGTGATCGTTCCTGTGATCAGATTCATGTTTCCGTTAACAGGCAGATTTTTCAATTTAATACCTTGTAGCATGCAATTGCCAGTATTGCCATCGTTCCGGAATGAGAAACTAAGGATGCTCATAGCATGGCTCATTACCATATTTTTGTTTGCATAGCTGCTTTGTGCACCCTCTTTGCCGTACATATAGTCAGTGTACCCGGCTTTAACAGGAATGGTTGAAGCTGATGCGCTAACCGAGGAATTGTATGGATAGTATCCGAACAGATATGCAGGATTGGAGTTTAGTTTGAAAGGAACAGACTGATTGTTTGCGTCTACCTGCATCCATCCGCCAGATGTGTTTCTCCAGTTCAGATTTCCGCTTGAAGTATTGCCATACTGAGAGAATCCGTCCGGTTTTGAAGAAACATAAATTCCCATAACACTATTTAAAGGAAGGTTATTCCCTAAAATAGCACCTATAGGTGCGCCTTCTGTTGTTGCTGTAACAGATGGCGATTCAGATAAGCTTTTTGTATTTAAGATAGTGGTGACTATCTCCAGTTTGCTATTTCCTGTTATTGATTCATTGATGATGTCGTTTTCCGAACAAGCGTTGCATATCAGTAACAAAGAAAGAACTATGATTCCTTTGAATAATTTCATTATTATAAGGTTAAATGATATAAGTACAGATCTTGTTATTGTAATTCCTGCTTTTTATATTCATGATGTTGCAGGATTGCTGTTTTCCTCTGATAGATGTATCTGTTTACTAATTTTATAAGGATAAGCACGGCTTTTATTACCGGCTTATCCTGAATTATCCTATTCTGATAGTGTAAGTTGTGATGTAAGCTGTTTAAATTTCGATATCTGAACTTCCGCCTTCCTGCCACTGATTGACAGTTACGGATGAAACGGATAATACTTTATTGCTGTAAGTCAGGTTGTAGACGTAATGTCTGCCATTCAGCCAGTTGTTTTGTGTCTGACCATTACCTGATGTTGTTTTCTGAAGATTAAGTGGAATATTATAAACCACATCGTCTACCTTGATCGCTGCATAAGGAGCTCCTTCAGTAACTGTTGGTATTAGTCCATCCTGAGGAATTACCAATGCATGGAACAAAGGAGGTGTAGCTTTCTCGTCTTCAATTTTACCAATTATTGAAGTTCCGAATTGACATTCCTCGCCGGTCCATTCAGCCCATGCTCCGGTCGCGTTTATTGCATTATTCACGTCCGCTGGTAAGTAGCTGTTCAGAAAACGAGCCACCCTCAAATCGCATTTATCTGTACCTGTAGGTATTGCCGTGTGGTTAGATGTTCCTCTGTGTCCATTTTTATAGATGTTTTTGATTGTGATCGACTGTACTTTACTCCAGTCTTTATCATTGAACATCTCTTTTTTCTGGAAAGTGAACGATACCATAGCCAGAGAGTGATACATAATCAGATCAGCCATTGGTTTTGTTGCAGTAGGTAAGCTTCCGGAAACTCCATCGCCCATCATATAGTCTGTGTATCCGGGATTAACGGGTATTTCAGTTTCTTTAAACCTGTTATTCCCTTTTATGTAACTTTTGCCAAGTTCTGCTACATACGGGAAATAAGCGAATACACGTGATTGGGTATTGAACAGGTGAAAGATGTCTTCCATATTCCATTTTCCTCCTGTCTGCTGACATTTCATATTTCCCCAAATTTCGCCGGCTACACCCGGATAGGCACCGCCCTTATTGTGATCGATGATGATAAGTCCCAGTGCAGATCCGTCATTAAGCGAAGTTTTCATTACCGGACCGGTATGAAATCCATCGGTAACACCAGTCAGGCTTTTTGTATTGTTATTTGATTTGGAATTCAGTTTGTCGATGCTGACATTTACTTGCAGCATTCCCTCTGAATTATTCCCCGGAACCAACTCTTCTGTGTCGCTGCTTGAACAAGCAGTGAGTAGGAGGGCGATCCCAAGAAAGAAGAATGTCTTTTTCATGAGAAACCAGGTTTTTTTGATGATAGTGTAGTGTAAGCTTAATAGAGTTGAGTCTGTACTCTATTTATATACCTCAATGGGCTTTTGTAAAATCGGGCAGACAATCGCCTGCCCGATTTGTATATATTGTGTTGGATTGTAGATTAGATCTCGATATCTGAGCTACCACCTGCACTCCATTCTGTAACTGATACTGAAGATACAACAAGTTGGTTACCTTGACCAGAGTTACCGCTGATTTTTAGGTTGTATGTGTAATGTTTACCAGATTTCCAGTTATTACCATTACCTTCTTCAGCATTAACAATGTTAAGTGGAATTGTATAAGTAACACTATCAATAACAATTGAAGCATGAAGCGTTGTTTTATCAGATGGAAGATTTGTCTGAGGCAACACTAAAGTATGATATAGTGGAGTTGTATTTGCAGCTGCATAACCCAAAGCTTCTGTTAGATCAGTTTTTTCAGGAATAGTTCGATCAAATGCTACATATTTAGCCTCACTCCACTGTTCAATAGCAAGATCTTTAGTCCCGGCAATAACAGAAACAATATCAGAAGTTGCTGAAATATTCATGGTTCCATTTGCTGGCAAGCTCTTAATTGTGATTGATTGAAGAGCAGCATCTTCGCCAGTAGGGTATGAAGTCGTTTTTCTAAACGTAAACGAAATCAGTGACAATGCGTGATTAAGCTGGATCTTAGCTCCGGTATTTGTACTGTTTACGTTCGGTGATTTACCATACAAATAATCAGTATAACCTGCTTCAACAGGAATCGCATTGTAGGTTGTTTTATTTTGATCGTATGGAAAATAAGCAAAAACTTTTGCAGGCTGTATACCAAGAGTGAATTGAGGCCATCCCCAGCCATTAGCTCCATTTGTCCATAATTGATTCAGTGCAGGGTTTGTACCTGAATTTGTTGCACCAGTGTAACCTTCGAATTTATCATTGTTATTAAACACAAAAACACCAATCTTAGCACCACTAGCCAAGCCAGTACCCATTACCGGACCAGTATGAGCAGCATCAAGACCACCAACTGTTTTAGTTGATTTTGTATTCTGAGTCAAAACCGAAGTAGAAACAGAAAGAAGGCCAGTTGTGTTTTCGTTGATTTCGGGAGTGTTTACGTCGTTGCTTGAGCAAGCGTAGAAAGTAGCTGCACAAGCAGCAAGAACCATAAATTTTTTCATAAATCCTTTTTTTGAATGTAAGTTATTGTATTTTTTTCTTTTTTAGCACAGTGTATTTTGTCCGGACTCATAGATGAGTTCGAAAAAAATAAGGGAAAATAAATCTGATCGGGGGAAATCCTGAATAATTTGATAGATAAAATGTTATTTCCGTTTTGACCAGTTTTTCAATCTTAGTGTCAGAGTGTTTTTATGAGTCAACCTGATTAATGAGTGTTGTCCCAGTTTATTGTGCTCTAATGAATCAACCAACTTATTTGCTCTTAAAATTTAAGAGTCTATAACAGTGTTTTTGAAAATCGGTGCAAATGTAGCTATTTTATTTAATTAGAAAATAAATCTATTGTTTTTTTTCGAAATAATTTGAATGAGCTACATTTTCCGGTGTTTTTTGTTTTTAGCAATATTATTGCTTTTATTCCTGACGAATAAATGTGTTTTCTTGAAATCGGTGCAAATGTAATATTGTTTTTTGTATTACAAATAAAAAATAAGAAAATGATAAAATATTTTTTTTAGTTAGTTTATTAATCAGTTTGATGTTCTCCTAAAATACTGATTTATAGCTTTGTTTAGCCGGGTAAACAGGCTTTAAGTAAATCCGGCAAAATAATACTGCTATTATTTGTTTGTGAATAATAGCGATATTTTCGTATTTAAAACATTCGAATAGCAATATTGTTTTGTGGAATTGTAATTATTTTTCATCAATATACCCGATATCTAAAATTCTATTACACTCTCTATATATATCAAAGGAAGAATAATAAGAGTCGGAAATTTTTTTGTTACTTTGTGGTTATTGAAAAGAATGAAGATAGTTAAGATATGCCGAAATTACATTTAATAAAAGATATATTAGATCAGAGATCAATTACATTAAAAGCATTCAGTTCAGAAATTGGGATGTCAGAAAGCGGGCTGAAGCGAATAATTAAGCAGAATTCCACACGTATTCAGACTGTAGAGCTGATAGCAGAGGCATTGAATATACCGGTTGGATATCTCTTCGGGGACGATCCGATGTCCGAAAAACACCAGGCAGCTGCACGCCGCTTGCGTGATAAGCTACCTCATATTCCGGTTAGTGCCCAGGCAGGTTCTCTTGCCGGATACAGCAATGGTGTTACCGACGATGAATGCGATCTTCTGGATGTGATTCCGGCTTTGGGTACATACGATTACACGATTGATGTGAAAGGAGACAGTATGTTGCCCGAGTATCATTCGGGAGATGTGGTAGCGTGTCGTCTGATCCGCGACCTGTCAGATCTTAAATTTGGCAAGATCTATGTGCTTGATACAGCCCAGGGAGTTGTAATGAAAAAACTGGAAGAGAACCCGGCTAATCCGGATACATTTCTTTGCGTTTCACTCAACTCACTTTACCAGCCATTTGTTTTACCCAAAGAAGAGTTGTTTAGTGCATCGCGGGTAGTGGGTGTAATCAAACCGGCAAAGGATTAGTCTGAAACTCAAATCTGATTTAATATGCAAAAAGAAGAAATGAAAAACGAAATATACCGGTTGCGTAAAGCGCTGGAGGAGCATAACTATAATTATTATGTATTATCCGCGCCAACGATAACCGACCGCGAATTCGATGCAATGCTTGAAGAACTTCAGAAACTTGAGAAAGAGAATCCGGAGTTCTTCGATAAAAACTCACCTACTCAACGTGTGGGAAGTGATATAAACCGCTCTTTTGCTCAGGTAGCTCACGTCTATCCGATGCTGTCACTCTCCAACAGTTACAGCGAAACGGAAGTGACCGAATTTTATGAGCGTGTTCAGAGAACGTTAAATGCACCATTCTCTTTGGTTTGCGAGTTGAAATACGACGGAACATCCATATCGCTGACCTACGAGAACGGAGCTTTGCTTCGTGCCGTTACACGCGGAGATGGCGAAAAGGGAGATGATGTTACGGATAATGTTCGTACAATCCGTTCCGTTCCGCTGGCATTACGGGGAACAGATTATCCGGAGCTGTTTGAGATGCGGGGAGAGATTCTTATGCCCTGGGATGTATTTGATCAGATTAACGCAGAGCGGGAGCTGAATGAAGAAGCCCTGTTTGCAAATCCGCGCAATGCAGCATCGGGAACACTCAAGCTTCAGAATCCAGCAATCGTTGCCGGTCGTAAACTCGATGCCTACTTATATTATATGTTAGGTGAAGAGCTGCCGACGGATTTGCATTTCGATAATTTGCAGAAAGCAGCCTCATGGGGCTTTAAGATATCGCCTGCCATGAAGAGGTGTCATAGTTTGCAGGAAGTGTTTGACTTTCTGAAGTACTGGGATGTGGAACGCAAGAACCTGCCGGTTGCTACCGACGGGGTTGTGATTAAAGTGGACTCTATTGCGCAGCAGCAGGAGTTGGGATATACAGCCAAATCACCACGATGGGCCATTGCCTATAAGTTCCAGGCCGAGCGTGCACTTACCCGTCTGAACAGCGTTAGTTTTCAGGTCGGACGTACAGGGGCTGTGACGCCGGTAGCTAATCTTGATCCTGTACAATTGTCCGGAACGGTTGTAAAGCGTGCTTCGCTTCATAATGCCGATATTATCGAATCGCTGGATCTTCATCTTGGCGATATGGTCTATGTCGAAAAAGGAGGAGAGATTATACCTAAAATTACAGGAGTGGATCTGAATAGTCGTTTTCTTGTAGGTGAAAAAGTGAAGTTTGTAGAATGTTGTCCGGAATGTAAAACCCGCCTTGTCCGCTATGCCGGAGAAGCAGCCTGGTATTGTCCGAATGAAACCGCCTGTCCGCCACAGATAAAAGGGAAGCTTGAGCATTTCTTCGGACGTAATGCGATGAATATAGCAGGAGGAACGGCAACTGTAGATCTGCTTTTTGAAAACGGATTTATAAACAATGTAGCCGATCTGTACGATTTTGATATTATTCAGCTTAGCCGCATGCCTCGCTGGGGCGAGAAGTCAGCTAAAAATCTGAAACAAAGTATTGAGCTCTCAAAGCAATCCCCGTTTGAAAACCTGTTGTTTGCACTGGGTATTCGTTTCGTTGGGAAAACTGTAGCTAAAAAGCTGGCTTATGCATTTAAAACGATGGATGCCCTGATGGCAGCAACACGCGATGAGCTTGTACGTGTAGATGAGATCGGAGAACGGATTGCAGACAGTGTGCTTCTGTACTTTGCAGAAGAGCGCAATCGTGAAGTGATCGAGCGGCTTCGTGCTCACGGCCTTCAGTTTGAAGTAGCTGCCGAGGCAGATACAGTAGTCGAATCCGATATACTTGCCGGAAAAGCCATCGTGATCAGTGGCGTGTTTCATAAGCACAGTCGCGAAGAATACAAAGCGATGATTGAGCGATTTGGCGGTAAGAATACAGGTTCGATATCATCAAAAACGTCCATGGTATTGGCAGGTGATAATATGGGTCCGGCTAAACTCGATAAAGCGACAAGTCTGGGTGTTCAGATTGTTGATGAAGATACATTCCTTAATTTAATCGGAGAGCAATGAAAAGATACATACTGAGACAGCGGATTCAGCAATTGCTGAAGAATAAACGCGAAAAAGCTGATTTTCTCGATTTTGATAAGGTGAAGACTGTTCAATTGCTATATCAATCTTCGGATAGTGAGCCGGTGATGCGTTTTAAAGCAGCATTAGAGTCGGAGGGTAAAAGTGTGCAACTTATTGAATTAAGTGAAAAAGAGAATGCTCGTGCCTCTCAAATAGTGATAAGTCCAAAGAGTTTTTCATTTATGGGAGAACTGAATGAAAAGCAGCGCAACCAGATAGAATCAGATCGGGCAGACTTGCTTATTGATTTGATTCCGCGACTCAGGTATCGTGAAATTGCTGTTGTTTTGTTATCAAATGCTATCTTTAAGGTAGGAATTCATAAGGAAAACTACCCAATTTATGATTTTGATCTACTTTTGGATGAAAAAATGGATTCAGATGCTTTGATAGACAAAATAAAGTTTTACATTCGCATAATAAAAGCAAAATAAATTAAGTAACGAGAGCGAATTGTACGGAAATGCTCTGATTTCTCAGAACATTTATGAATGAATAGTAATGGACATTTCCCGTTTGCCTGAAGCTAAAACAAGTAATTAAATTATATGTATTCGATAAATCTTAAGGGAGTGGGAGTGGCACTGATAACTCCCTTTAATGAGGATGAATCAGTTGATTATAGGGCATTAGGAAGATTGGTGGATTTTCAGTTGCAAAACGGAACCGATTATCTTGTTGTTTTAGGTACAACAGGAGAAACACCAGCACTGACCGAAGACGAGAAAAAAGAGATCACACGTTTTGTGATCGAGCGCGTTAACGGACGAATTCCTATTGTTTTAGGTGTAGGCGGAAACAATACGAGAGCCGTGGTTGAGCGATTGAAAACAGAATCGTTCAGAGGTGTAGATGCCATTTTGTCTGTAGTTCCTTATTATAATAAACCTTCGCAAGAGGGAATTTATCAACATTATAAAGCTATTGCGCAGGCTACAAATCTGCCAATTGTATTATATAATGTACCAGGACGTACAGGTGTTAATATGACAGCTGAAACGACACTGCGTCTTGCCCGTGAATTTCGCAATATTGTAGCCATTAAGGAGGCTTCCGGAAATATTACTCAGATGGACGATATTATCAAGCATAAACCTGCTGATTTTATGGTTATATCCGGTGATGACGGGATTACCTTCCCACTGATCACGCTTGGAGCAGTAGGGGTGATTTCGGTTATCGCAAATGCTTTTCCGAAAGAGTTCAGCAAAATGGTTCGTCTGGCATTACAGGGTGATTATAATAGTGCACTTACTATACATCACCGGTTTACAGAGCTTATCGAGCTACTTTTTGTGGATGGAAATCCGGCAGGAGTAAAAAGTATTCTTCATGCTATGGGGTATATTGAGAATAAGCTGCGTTTGCCTTTGGTGCCTACGCGTATCACGACATTTGAAAAAATGCGTAAGATTCTGCAGGAATTGAATATTCGTTGCTAAGGTCTTTAGTGACAAAAGATAGTACAGGAGGTTTGTTTATGTCCCGAAAGGCATAACAAACCTCTTTTTGATTATAAGAAAAGAATGAAGTTATGGAGTTTCGTAAGATAGTCAAGATAGAAGATCAGTCCTTTGGAATAGGCTATGAGAACCGGATCTTATCCCTTGGGTCTTGTTTTGCTGATCATATAGGAGCAAAACTAAAAGAGGCAAAAATACCCGTTTGTTCTAATCCGTTTGGCGTGCTTTATAATCCGGTATCGGTATTGAATGCGCTGAAACAGCTTGCTGATCCTGCTGAAGTGACTTTGTCTGATCTGATAGAGCATCATGGGCTTTACCACTCCTTTGCGTTTCATTCGGCTTTTTCGGATCAGTCACCTGAGAATGCTCTTTTGAATATGAATAAAGCCCTGCGTGACGGTGCTGAAAGTTTTTCGAAAAGAGACCGCCTTCTGGTGACCTTTGGTACTGCCTGGATTTACGAATATACAGAAGAAAATCTGATCGTTTCGAATTGTCATAAGCTACCGGCAAAGGAGTTTAATCGCCGTCGTTTAACTGTAAGTGAGATAACCGCATTGTGGGCAGCGTTTCTTACTTCTTTTGCCGAAACTCATCCCGGGGCTAAAGTCGTTTTTACGGTCAGTCCTATCCGCCACTGGAAAGATGGTGCATTTGAGAATCAATGCAGTAAAGCAACGCTTATTCTTGCTGTAGATGAGCTTTGTAAGCAATTCTCATTTTGTTCCTATTTTCCTTCCTATGAAATTTTTATGGATGAGCTGCGTGATTACCGCTTTTATGCTGAAGATATGATCTATCCTTCTGCTCAGGGTATTGAATATGTGTGGGAACGTTTCGGAGATACATTCTTTTCTGCACAGACAAAAGAGGATATGAAGGAATGGGAAAAGCTTCGTAAGATGTTGCAGCATAGATCTTTAAGCGGTATGAGTGATTCGTATAAAAACTTTTTACGAGAAAACTTGCGTAGAATGGAACAATTTACGCAAAAAAAACCTTACTTTGATCTGATTTTAGAACTTCAACAGCTCAAAGAGTTATGCAATACACTTTAAAAGAAATAACATTTGTTCTGGGAGCGGAGTGCTTCGGCGAAACCTCTGTGGCAATATCTCAGTTGCTTACGGACAGTCGTTCTTTGGTTTATCCCGATGAGACACTGTTTTTTGCATTAGTAACAAAACAAAATGATGGTCATCAATATATAGGAGAATTATACGATCGTGGTGTGCGTGCATTTGTTGTAAGTGATCCTATGTTTTCGGATAAAAACTTCCCGAATTCCTCATTTATATATGTGAAAGATACGCTGAGAGCTTTGCAGGAGTTGTCTACGTATCATCGCTCACGTTTTTGCATGCCTGTAATAGGAATAACCGGCAGTAATGGTAAAACTATAGTCAAAGAGTGGTTGTATCAGCTTATGCAGGATAAGAAAAGAATTGTCCGTTCACCTCGAAGCTACAATTCACAAATAGGTGTGCCTCTTTCTGTATGGGGACTTGATGAGAAATTCGATTTGGGGATATTTGAAGCAGGGATATCGCAGACAAACGAGATGCGTAATCTGGCGCATATAATAAAGCCTACGATCGGTATTTTTACTAATCTTGGTGAGGCACATCAGGAGGGGTTTGAAAACCGCAGAGAGAAATGTATGGAGAAATTGCGTCTGTTTAAAGATTGCTCATTTCTTATCTATAATGCGGACAATGAAATGCTTGTTGACTGCCTTCGTGAAGCATGTATCGGAGCCACAGAGTTTGCCTGGTCTTATAAAGATAAAACGTTACCACTCTACATCGAGAATGTAGAAAAAAACGATCTAACGACCACCATTTATTACGCCATGCTTGGAATTCGCAGCAATTTTACGATTCCATTTATTGACGAGCCTTCCATTGAGAATGCCATTCATTGCCTTGCGGTCTTGCTGTACTTCGGCTT
>JBOFDD010000256.1:0-3032 GCA_051646645.1 Bacteroidales bacterium
TCAAATGCTTAATATTGCAAATGCTGCTGATGTAATCAAGAAAAGTCCAGAAGGAAAATTTGTTATCACTGGATATGCAGATAAAGCAACAGGTTCAGCTGAATACAATCTAAAACTTTCTGAACGCAGAGCAAATGAAGTTGCTAAAGCTTTAGTTCAGAAATTTGGCGTAAACGAAGATCAGTTAGTTGTTAAATGGGACGGTTCACAAGAACAACGTTTTGAAAACAATATCTGGAATCGTGTTGCTATCATCAATTTGAATGCACAATAATCTATTTTGTTTTCAAGATACCATAAAGAGAGAGGGTGTGTCAAATCATTGCGATTTTGACACACCCTCTTCCTTTGTTTACTTATTTTCTCACTCCGGATGATCCTTCGCTATTTTATCAATTATCAGCGATATTGCGCCATCGCCTGTGACATTCGTTGCAGTTCCGATACTATCCATTGAAACACACAATGCAATCATCAGAGCCTGCTGTGTGGGATCAAAGCCTAACATTGTACTCAATATTCCCAAAGAAGCCATAATTGCGCCTCCGGGTACACCTGGAGCGGCAACCATTGTAATTCCAAGCATAAAAATAAATCCAATCATTGATGTTATCTCAATCGGTTGTCCTGTCATAACCATTATGGCAATTGATCCACCTGTAATAATCATTGTACTTCCCGATAAGTGAATTGTAGCACATAAAGGTACAGTAAATACAGCAACACTCTCTTTTACTTTGTTTTTAATTGTCTGTGCCAGCGTTACTGGAATAGTTGCTGCGCTTGACTGTGTACCCAGAGCTGTCGCATATGCCGGAAGCATATTTTTGAATAGTTGTATCGGATTTCGTTTCTGAATAAATCCGGCAATCAGATACTGAACAGACAGAATCACAACATGCAGCACCAGAATCATTACGATTACCTTCATAAACATACTCATAATCGTAAATACTTTTCCGGACATGGTCATATTGAGGAAAATGCCAAAAATATAGAAAGGTAATACCGGAATAATTGTTTTCGCGATTAACAGCGTTATAATTTCCTTGAAATCGCCGGCTGCTTTTTTCAGAGTTTCCTCACCAGGTATAACAGATAATCCCAATCCCACCACAAACGAGAGTAATAAAGCTGTCATAACATCCATTAGTGGAGGCATTGCCACCTGGAAGTAAGGAGTAAGATTCACTCCACTTCCGGAAACAAGAGTTTCCGGACCGGTCACTTTAAGTATATGTGGGAATACAAGGTCACAAGTTGTAAAGGTTAAGAATCCGGACAATAACGTTGAAGTATACGCAATCAACGCAGTCCAGGCCAGCAGTTTCCCTGCTCCTTTTCCCAGTTCTCCGATTGCCGGAGTTACTAGTCCGACAATAATAAGAGGAATTGAGAAGGATAGAAAATTAGCAAACAGACCATTAAAAGTTATAAAAACACGGGCAATACCCGCAGGCATAAAATGTCCGAGAATAACACCAAGAACAATAGCCAATACGACTCTTGCGATCAGAGGCAGACGAAATTTTTTCATATCATGTTTTAGTTTTTTTCTATAAGTAGAAACAACGAAATGTCTATATAGTTTTCTCATACAAACATTGTTTTTTAATCCTAACAACATTCTGAAAGCAAGAAATTATTGATTTTGTAGCTAAAGCGTTAAAAAACAAAAGCCGTTACTCCCGATTGAGCAACGGCTTTTGTTTTTTATTCAAAGCGTATCGACTTAGCAGGCGATATTTTTGATATAATTAAAGACGGACCTAATAACATAAGCATAGTCACCAGAAGCGTCCCGATATCTATAAGTAGAAAATACCAGAAGTTCCATGCTATAGGCACAGCTGTAAGATAATACATTGTCGGATCAAGTTTAAATATCCCAAAGTAATATTGCAGTCCGCAAACCGCAAGACCTATAATATTTCCCCAAATCAGTCCTCTTCCGATCAGAAATGCCGAAACATAAAGAAACACTTTGCGGATAGAAACATCCGGAGACCCCATTGATTTAAGTATCCCGATCATATTTGTGCGTTCCAGAATGATAATCAGCAAACCTGATATCATTGTAAAACCTGCCACAAGGGTCATCAGAAATAAAATCACCCACACATTGATATCCATCAGATCCAGCCATGAGAATATTTGGGGATGCAAATCGCGTATTGATCTTACATAATATCCCATACCACCGGAATCCAGATTCTCGAGCTTAAAGTAGAGATCTTCGGTAATCTTCTCCACATTATCGTAGTCTTTCACCATCAGCTCCACACCACTCACCTGATCTTCATCCCATCCATTCAGCTTACGCAGAGTAGGGATATTTGAGAAGATAAATAACTTGTCAAAATCGACAAAGTTTGTCTGATATATACCTGATATATGAAACTTACGGGCTTTTACATTATCCTGAACAAAATACGACATGAAGCTATCACCTGTTTTCAGGTCAAGCAAATCAGCCAGTGTTTTCGAAATCAACACTTGTGTTCCATTGGCAAGAGAGCCTTTGAGCGAATCCGGGAAATAATCAGGAATCGTTCCGTCAATCAAGTGTTCGCGTATAAAACTCCAGTCATACCCCTCTCCTACACCTTTATAAACCACGCCCTGAAATTCTGAGTCAGTCTTTAGAATCCCGGGCTTTGTTATGTAATTTTCGATATGAGATATTTCAGGAGTTGAACGAAGCACCTGCATAAGCGAATCGGTCTCTTTTATCGGAGCAGACTCAAACGATGAGTTATTATCCAGATTTGATATCTGAATATGCGATCCAAAACCGATCACTTTTCGTCGTATCTCCTGCTTAAATCCTACCACAATGGATACTGCCAGCATCATTACTACCAGTCCGAGCGCTATGCCCGCCACTGCAATACGAACGGCAGGAAGAGAAACACTCTTCTCTCCCTGCCGGTTTGCATATATTTTTCGTGCTATAAATAGCTCTAAATTCATGGTCAACGTTTGATTTAGGAGTTTCTTATTCGATCAAAGACGACAATCTTCAGTTATTC
>JBOFDD010000257.1:0-16222 GCA_051646645.1 Bacteroidales bacterium
CTTTGAGACGTTTATTCTCCTCTTCTGTAAGTCTGACGTTTCGCATATATTTATTTGATTACTAAACAAATATACACATTTATTGCCACATGGGAAACAAATAAACAAAATGTACTATTAATTATTTCACATCACTTAAAAGGTATTTGAAATCTCTCATTATTACTTTTAGTACAACTTTTCACAAACTTCTCTTTGTCTGCAAATATTAATACCTACATTTGCGGCCTGTTTATAAGAAGTATAATTTTTGAAAATAAGGACACTCGTATGACAGCTCTAATGATCATCGTGTTCCTGTCAGGCTATACGGCCATAGCCCTCGAACAAAAAATAAAAATAAACAAAAGCGCCATTGCCCTGATTATGGGAATGCTGCTTTGGGTTATGTATGTTCTCGATGGAACACACATCGTCCCTTTTTTGGATCCTCAGACCTTCGGAGATTATATAAAACTCAACCCTGACCTGGGAAAAGAATCTCTTTCCACTCAATACAACTCATTTATCACAAATTTCCAGATTGTCGAATACATTGGAAATACAGCTGAAATAATCTTCTTCCTTATTGCCGCCATGACCATTGTGGAGCTTATCGATTCGCACGGCGGATTTTCTGTTATTACACAATACATTACAGCAAAAAACAAGAAGACCCTACTCTGGGTAATCGGATTCTTTACTTTTTTTCTTTCGGCTATATTAGATAATATGACAACAGCTATTGTCATAATTATGCTTATAAGAAAACTTATAGCCGATAAAGAAGAACGATGGTTATTTACCGGCATTGTTATAATAGCTGCCAATGCCGGAGGAGCATGGTCTCCGGTCGGTGACATTGCCACAATATTACTCTGGGTACACGGAAATGTAACTACAGTAAATCTTGTGAAATTCGTTTTCATTCCCAGCGTGATTAGTCTGATTATCCCGTTGATTCTGATCAGCTTTAAACTAAAAGGAGCTCTTATACCTTTACAAACGGCAAACAGCAACTATCTGGTATCGGAAGGCAGTACAACAAATGCAGGTATAAAATCAAACTATAGCGTATCAATTTTAGTAATAGGGCTGATCGGAATATTATTTGTTCCTTTGTTCAAAGCTTTAACAAATCTGCCTCCGGCAATTGGAATACTTCTGTCATTAGGATTAATATGGCTATATACCGAAATACTAAATCTTCGAAGCACTGAGAAAGAATGCGATAAGATAAGAGTTAGTTCTGTTATTCATAATATTGACACATCGACCATCTTGTATCTGCTCGGCATACTGATGGCTGTAGGAGCATTAGAAGTATCGGGAATCCTGAAAATGATGTCTGATTTTCTGAATACACATATCGGAAACCCTTTAAATATTGACCTGTTCATCGGATTAATATCGAGCATAATTGATAACAGCTCATTAGTAGCCGGAACAATTGGCATGTATCCGATACAGGATTCGGCTCATATCCCGCAGGCATTTATTGCAGATGCTCCATTCTGGCACTTCTTAAGCTACTGTGCCGGCACGGGAGGAAGTATAATGATAATCGGGTCAGCGGCAGGAGTCGTTTCTATGGGATTGGAAAAGATCACATTCATGTGGTATCTTAAAAATATAACACTATATGCATTGTTAGGGTATCTCGCAGGAGCCGCTTCGTTTATGGCTCTTGAGTACCTCTATTAATTAATTAAATTTTATTGTGAGTATGATTACAGGAATGATTATTCTCTTTCTGTTGGGCTATGCGTGTATAGCCATGGAGCATCCGATTCGTGTAGACAAGGCTGCTTCAGCACTGATGACAGGTATGTTGCTTTGGATTATGTACATTGCTGCAGCAACACAAATTGTACCGGCTGTAAGCGCCGGCGAACTGGCTAATTATGTACAGACACACGAAGAGTTAGCTAATGCATCGTTGTGGGAACAGTGCGTTAAGTTTATCTTAAACTTTCAGATTATCGAGCACTTGGGAGAAGTGTGCGAAATACTTGTATTCCTTGTCGGGGCAATGACTATTGTTGAGCTCGTGGATGTGCACGGTGGGTTTGCTATTATAACCAACCGTATTAAAACACGAAACAAACGCACCCTGTTATGGCTGATTACAATTATCACATTCTTCATGTCGGCTGTACTGGATAACCTTACAACAGCTATCGTAATGACCATGCTTATACGTAAGATCATTGTAAATCAAAAGGACAGATGGATTTTTGCAGGGTTAATTATTATTGCTGCAAACAGTGGAGGCGCATGGTCTCCTATTGGTGACGTGACAACAATTATGCTTTGGGTAAGAGGTAATGTTTCCACTCACATATTGTTTGAAAACCTGCTTATTCCGTCTATAATCTCAGTATTAGTCCCATTATTACTGATATCCAGAACAATGAAAGGCGATCTTAGCAATGAGACAAGCGATGAAGTAAACGACGAGACTTATTTGTCTCTGGTTTCTAAGAAAGAACGTATCTCTATTTTAATTCTTGGTGTATTAGGTCTGTTATTTGTCCCTGTATACAAAACCATCTTCCATATACCTCCATTTATGGGCGTATTGCTTTCGCTTTCATTCATCTGGGTATATACAGAAATCATGTATGCAAAGAAAGACGATATGAAAGAATCTGCAAAAATGCGTGTTTCTTCCGTTATCAAAAAAATAGACGGATCAACACTGCTCTTCTTCCTTGGAATCTTACTTGCTGTGGCAGCTCTTCAATCTGCAGGTATTCTCGAAATGATGTCAGCATATCTTGATGAAAAAATCCATGATGTATATCTGGTTAATATTCTTATCGGATTCTTGTCATCTATCGTTGACAATGTTCCGTTGGTTGCCGGAGCAATCGGTATGTATCCGATAGCTACAGAAGCAACTATAGCAGCAAGTGCTGACCCTGCATATATGGCTAACTTTGTTCAGGATGGGATCTTCTGGCAATTCCTTACGTATTGTGCCGGTGTGGGAGGAAGTATCCTGATTATCGGTTCAGCTGCCGGTGTAGTGGTAATGGGACTTGAAAAAATGAGCTTTGGGTGGTATCTGAAGAAAATATCATGGCTTGCTGTACTGGGCTACCTTGCAGGGGCTGCCGCATATTATATCCAACAGCTTATTTTCTGATAGCTTATCCGGTAAATAAAATATTATTATGGGCAGGAGTAAAAAAAGTGCATAAACTTTTTTATTCCTGCCCATAATACATTTTCTTTGCATTGCAAGGAAAAATCTATTATCTAACAAGCACAATTTATGAAAAAGATTACGCTTTCCGCGATGTTGCTAAGTGCAGCACTAAGTGTATCTGCTCAAGCAAAGCAAGATACAACAGGTTATCAATTTACAACAGTAAAGGAGAATAAAATCACTCCTGTTAAGAACCAAAACCGTTCGAGTACTTGTTGGTCATTCTCCGGATTAGGATTTCTGGAGTCTGAGCTTATGCGCATGGGTAAACCGGAAACTGATCTTTCTGAAATGTTTATTGTGTATCATAACTGGAATGACAAAGCTGATAACTTCGTAAGAAGACACGGCACGGCGAACTTTGGACCAGGCGGTTCTTTCGACGATGTCCTTCAGGCTGTAAAAGATTATGGAATTGTACCTGAAGAGGTAATGAAAGGTCTGAACTATGGTGAAAACATGCACGTTCATACTGAACTGGATGCACTGACTGATTCATATGTAAACACAGTTATCAAACAAAAGAAACTTACTCCTGCCTGGAAAAAAGGATATGAAGGTATCCTTGCTGCCTACTTAGGACAAGCTCCCGAAAAATTCACAGTAAATGGCAAAGAGCATACTCCTCAGAGCTATGCGAAAGAACTGGGATTAAATGCGGACGATTATGTAAGCTTAACTTCGTATACTCATCACCCGTTCTACACACAGTTTGCCATTGAAATTCCGGACAACTGGAGAAATTCAATGTCATACAATGTACCTGTAAACGAAATGATGGAAGCACTTGAAGGTGCTGTTATGAATGGCTACACGGTTGCATGGGCTTCGGACGTAAGTGAAAAAGGATTTACACGTAACGGTATCGCTGTTGTTCCTAACATTGTTGCAGGAGATCTTAACGGGTCAGATCAGGCGCGCTGGTTGGGTCTGAGCCAGAAAGATAAAGATGCCGAAATTGCTAAAGCAATTGAATCTCCGGGTGTTGAAGCAAACATCACTCAGGAAATGCGTCAGGCTGCATACGACAACTACGAAACAACAGATGATCATGGAATGCAAATCTACGGAATTGCTAAAGATCAGGCTGGTAACAAATACTATATGGTGAAAAACTCATGGGGTACAAACAACAAATACGAAGGTACATGGTACGCTTCGGATCCGTTCGTACGCTACAAAACAATGAGTATCGTTATGCACAAGGATGCATTACCGAAATCACTTAAAAAGAAATTAAATATCAAGTAAACTTAAGATAATGGAGAGTGAATAGTGAAATTTTACTATTTGCTCTCCATTATGCTTTATATGATTGTCTATTAAACAAATAGTTTTCTTAATTTTGCAAAGGAAATATTCTAAAAAAATTTCTCTATGTCGGGTATCAAACAAATTAAAACAGCGTTAGTTTCGGTTTTTCACAAAGAGGGGTTAGATGCAATTCTTTTGAAGTTGCATGAAGAAGGGGTTCAATTCGTCTCTACAGGTGGCACACAAGACTTTATCGAGTCTTTAGGGTTACCTTGTAAAGCCGTTGAAGATTTAACCGGTTATCCTTCGATTTTGGGCGGACGTGTAAAAACACTTCATCCGAAAGTTTTCGGTGGTATTTTATGCCGTCGTGAGTTAGAAGGTGATTTATCACAAATCTCAGAATATGAGATTCCTGAAATTGACCTTGTTATTGTTGATCTTTATCCTTTTGAACAAACAGTAGCTTCAGGAGCAGAAGAAAAAGCCATTATCGAGAAAATCGATATCGGAGGTATCTCTCTTATCCGTGCTGCTGCTAAAAATTTCAAAGATGTTGTTATTGTCGCTTCACAGTCACAATATGCACCATTCTATGAAATGCTGGAAGAAAAAGGTGCTAATTCTTCAATAGAAGATCGTCGTTGGTTTGCTAAAGAAGCATTTGCTGTATCTTCAGGTTATGACTCAGCTATCTTCAACTATTTTGACGAAGATAAAGGATCATCATTCAGATGTGCAGAAAATAATGCAAAAACATTGCGTTACGGTGAGAATCCTCACCAGAAGGGAACTTTCTATGGTAACTTCAACGAAATGTTCGAGCAGCTTCAGGGGAAAGAGATTTCTTATAACAACCTGTTGGATATTGATGCTGCAGTATCACTTATTTCTGAGTTTGAAGAATTGACGTTCGCGATTCTGAAACACAACAACGCTTGTGGTTTAGCTTCCCGTCCGACAATGCTTGAAGCCTGGAAAGATGCTTTAGCCGGTGATCCGATTTCTGCTTTTGGCGGAATTCTTATCACTAACGGAGTTGTTGATAAAGCTACAGCTGAAGAAATCAACAAACTATTCTTCGAAGTAATTATCGCTCCCGACTATGACATGGATGCGTTGGAGATTCTTACGAAAAAGAAAAACAGAATTATTCTGGTTCAGAAACAGACGAAAACTCCTGCCATTCAATTCCGGTCTTTGCTAAACGGAGTATTACTTCAGGACAAAGACCTTAAAGTAGAACAACCGGAAGATTTGAAAGTTGTAACAAACAAAGGGGTTTCAGCAGAAGAAACTGAAGATCTTTTATTTGCTAACAAAATCGTTAAACACAGTAAGTCAAATGCTATTGTTTTAGCAAAAAACAAACAGATGATTTCGAGTGGAGTTGGTCAGACTTCACGTGTAGACGCTTTACGTCATGCAATTGAAAAAGCAAAATCATTCGATTTTGATCTTCAGAATTCAGTAATGGCATCCGATGCCTTTTTCCCTTTTGCTGATTGTGTGGAAATTGCTCACAATGCAGGCGTTACTGCTGTAATCCAACCGGGTGGTTCTATTAAAGATCAGGATTCGATTGACTATTGCAACGAAAATGAAGTGGCAATGGTTATGACAGGCTTCAGACACTTTAAACATTAATCCGGCTTTGCCGGTACCCTTGCGATATGGGTCCGGCTGGCATTTAATTATTTGTAACTAATAATGGGAATATTCTCTTTTACACAAGAAATAGCAATTGACTTGGGTACTGCCAATACGATTATTATCCAGAATGGAAAAATCGTAGTTGACGAGCCCTCTGTTGTTGCTCTTGACCGCAGAACTGACAAGTTGTTAGCAGTTGGAGAAAGAGCTCGTCAGATGCATGGAAAAACGCACGAAAATATTCGTACAATCAGACCATTACGCGATGGTGTGATTGCCGACTTCTATGCAGCAGAGCAAATGATCCGTGGGATGATAAAAATGGCATTGCCAAAAAACAGACTCTTTACTCCTTCATTACGTATGGTGGTTTGTATCCCATCGGGAAGTACTGAGGTTGAAATTCGTGCGGTACGTGACTCCTCGGAACATGCCGGAGGTAGAGATGTATATATGATTTATGAGCCGATGGCTGCTGCTATTGGTATCGGGCTTGATGTAGAAGCTCCGGAAGGACACATGGTTGTGGATATCGGAGGGGGTTCTACTGAGATCGCGGTAATTTCATTAGGCGGTATCGTAACGAACCGTTCGATACGTATTGCCGGTGATGACCTTACAGCTGATATTCAGGAATACATGAGCCGTCAGCACAACATCAAAGTGGGCGACTGGACAGCAGAGCAAATCAAAATCAATGTTGGTTCGGCACTGACTGAACTTGAAAATCCGCCTGAAGATTTCATTGTAAGAGGTCCTAACCGTATGACTGCACTTCCGATTGAAGTTCCGGTTTCATACCAGGAAGTTGCTCACGCTATAGACAAATCTATTGCTAAAATTGAAGCAGCTGTATTAGCTGCATTAGAGCAAACACCTCCTGAGTTATACTCTGACATCGTTAAAAACGGTATCTGGTTAGCTGGTGGTGGAGCCTTGCTAAGAGGTCTTGACAAACGTTTGAGCGACAAAATCAATATTGATTTCCACATTGCTGATGATCCGCTTCATGCAGTAGCTAAAGGAACAGGTGTTGCTTTGAAAAACATCGACCGTTTCTCATTCCTTATCCGCTAATTATTGGTGGTTATTAGGCTACAAATTTTAAAATAAAATACATGCACGTTCAGGCATATTTCGCCTGAACGTGTATGTTGTATATATCCGACAGGTAGAATTATGCAAAATCTATTTAATTTTTTGCTCAGACACAGCTCCTGGTTTATATTTCTTTTTCACTTAATCATTAGCTTGTCCTTTTTATTCAGATCAAATGCATACCAGCGAAGCTTTTACTTAAATACAAGTAACCGTGTCGTTGGAAATACTCTTGCTATATCCGGAAATGTAAAATCTTATTTTGATCTTGGAAGTGTTAACCAATCACTTTCAACACAGAATGCTCAACTTGAAAAAAGAGTTTTGGAACTGGAAGATCAGCTGAAAGCTGTTAAAAGTGCTATGATGGATACAACTTATACCGATACACTCATGAGAGTGAAATACGATTATATACCGGCACAAGTCGTAAACAACAGCATCAATCAGCTCCAGAATTACATTACAATCAACAGGGGGAGCAAAGATGGTGTCCGCAAAGATATGGGAGTAGTTGATCACAACGGAATCGTCGGTATTGTATCTGCGGTTTCCGACCACTTCAGTGTTGTCATATCCGTCCTGAACACAAAACTCCGCCTTAGTGGAAAAATCAAGAATACAGATTTCTTTGGTTCACTAACCTGGGACGGGCTATCACCAAAACAAATTCTGCTTGAAGAACTTCCACGACATGTAGTATACAAAGAGGGAGATACAATTGTTACAAGTGGCTTTTCAACCGTATTCCCGGAAGGAATACCGGTTGGCACAATTGAAACAAGCGAAAAACAGGCAAACGATAATTTCTACAGACTTAAAGTCAATCTTACGACTGACTTTTACCGGCTCAGGGATGTTCGTGTTATAAAAAACAGCTTCGATTCTGAGCGTAAACAATTAGAAGAAACAGCCGATACAAAATAAAATATGTCTGCATCATACTTTAAATACATACTGGGATTTCTGTTTTATCTACTCCTTCAGGTACTGATTCTCAATAATCTTTACTTTTTAGGATGGGCTACCCCATACCTGTATGTATATTTCTTAATGATCCTGCCTAAAGATCTTTCGCGCAATATCCAGCTTACTATTGGACTGACAATGGGGTTTTGTCTGGATATGTTCAGCAATACACCTGGAATGAATATGACAGCATGTACGATAATCATGTTCCTGCGTCCCTATTTACTTAACTTATTTGGTTCGCGGGATGACGAATATCAGGTTCCCTCATTCAAAAGTTTTGGAGTGGGAGCATTCATGAGGTATGCGACAATAATGGTGTTGGTACACCATTTTGCACTTAATCTGATTCAGTTCTTTTCTTTTGACAATCTGCCTTTCCTGCTTTTACGAATCATTGCAGGAAGTTTGCTTACATTATTCCTGATTGCACTGATTGAGGTATTTAATTTGATGAAACGATGAGAAATAAATATGACCTGGAAAATAGACGCTGGGTTATTGCAGGAGGGGTAATACTTCTTGCAATGGTATTTATTGCGCGTTTATTTTATTTACAAATCATTCAGGAGGACTATAAAGCATATGCCGATAGTAATGCTTTTCTGAAAAAAACGATATATCCTTCCCGTGGACTCATGTATGACCGCAATGGCGAACTCTTGGTTTACAATCAGCCGGCTTATGATATAATGCTTGTATTTCGCGAAATCCGGAATCTCGACACTCTTGACTTTTGTAATACCCTGCGAATTACGAAAGAGCAGTTTGACAACCGGATGGAACGAATTAAAAACCGAAGACTCAATCCGGGTTATTCGGCTTATACCCCACAGGTATTTATGAGTCAGTTATCCGCTGAGGAGTACGGTATTTTACAGGAAAAGCTGTACCGGTTCCCCGGATTCTATATACAAAGCCGCACACTCCGCCAATATGCACACAATACTGCAGCACATTTGTTCGGCAGTTTAGGTGAGGTCAATCAGAAAGATCTCGAAGCCGACCCTTATTATGCAGCCGGTGACTATTCCGGAAGATCGGGAATTGAACGCTCCTATGAAAATCAGTTACGAGGAGAAAAGGGTGTCGAAATCTTACTTCGTGATGCACATGGGCGGATCAAGGGACGCTATGAAAATGGCGCTTTAGATGTTGCTCCGGTTTCAGGGAAAGACCTTACGCTCTCCATTGATCTTGAACTGCAAAAGTACGGAGAGCTCTTAATGCAAAATAAGCTGGGAAGTATTGTCGCTATTGAGCCATCAACCGGTGAAGTACTTGCTATGATATCTGCTCCTTCTTTCGATCCGTCTATTATGGTCGGACGGCAACGGGGTGCTAACCTGGTTGCTTTACAAAAAGATGAGGACAGACCTCTGTTTGACCGCCCTCTCATGGCTGCTTATCCTCCTGGATCAACATTTAAGACAGCACAGGGGCTGGCATTTTTACAGGAAGGTGCGATAACAGCTAATACAGCCTATCCCTGTCATGGTGGTTATTATTATGGAAGTAAAAAGCTGGGCTGTCACCCCCATGCTTCTCCTTTGGGGCTTGCTGCTTCTGTCCAGAACTCTTGTAATGCCTATTATTGCTACGGACTTAAAGCGATGCTCGAAAACCGCAGTACACACCCATCCATACAGGATGCGATGGATAAGTGGCGTGATTATATGGTTTCGATGGGATTTGGATATAAGCTCGGAATCGATTTACCGAGTGAATACAGGGGATTAATCCCCAACAGCAATTTCTATGACAAAATCTATGGTAAAAGAGGATGGCGTGCAAATACGATCATATCCATTTCTATCGGACAAGGGGAAATACTTGCAACACCTCTGCAAATATGTAACCTTGCAGCGACAATCGGGAACCGTGGCTTTTTTTATACACCTCACGTTGTTAAAAGAATTGGTGATCAACCACAAGACACTGCCTATACAAACCGGAAATATACTATGGTTGATTCTAAACATTATGATCCGATTGTTGAAGGCATGTATCTGGCAGTAAATAGCGATTACGGAGGAACCGCCCGAATAGGCCGTCTTAAAGACATTGAATTATGCGGTAAAACCGGGACAGCTCAAAACCCTCACGGTAAAGACCACTCAATTTTTATGGGATTTGCACCACGAAATAATCCTAAAATTGCAATTGCCGTATACGTAGAGAATGCCGGTTTCGGAGCTACTTACGCTGTACCTATCGCATCACTTATGGTAGAGAAATTTTTAAATGACACCATTGCTTCAGACCGCAAATGGGTAGAACAAAACATGATAAAAACAAAAATCACAAAAAGTGGGATCACGACGTATTAACATATGGCAATCGGTAGATTGGGTTACAATCCTGATCTATATCGTTATGATTCTGTTTGGATGGGTTTCGATCTATGCAGCCAGCTATGATTTCGACAATGCAAGCATCTTTGATTTTGCAGAACGGTCGGGAAAACAATTGATGTGGATCGGTATATCCCTTTTCGTCGGATTGTTTATTATGATTATCGATAGTTCATTTTATGAAAAGTTCGCTTACTTTATATACGGTGCAATAATAGCGCTGCTTATTGTCACGATATTTATTGCTCCTGATGTCAAAGGATCCCGGTCGTGGATCGTCATGGGCCCAATAAGTCTTCAACCGGCTGAATTTGCCAAATTTGCAACCTCTCTGGCCGTTGCGAAACTGATGAGCAGTTATCAGTTTAATTTCTTCAAACCATCACACTATCTTCAGGTAGCAGCCATTATTGGACTTCCTTTCGTCCTGATTCTTGCACAAAAAGAAACCGGATCTGCTCTTGTTTTCAGTGCTCTTCTGATCATGCTTTTCAGAGAAGGAATGAGTCCGCTGATTATGATCTCGGGCATTTGCTCAATTGTTGTGTTTGTTTGCACATTAAAATTTGATGATCTGCAAATAGGAACGGGACCAATGGCTGAAACTATAATATTCACATTGATTGTTTTACTTGAAGCAGCTCTCCTGTTCTGGTATAAAAGAGACACTCAATCAGCCAGATATATTCTTATCGGACTGATAACGTTATTAGGCATCCCCTATATCGTCTCTTTGTTCGGAGTTGAGATTAATTATATGTGGTTTGCTCTGGCTGCACTCGTCATTTCAATAGGATACGTAATATTCTTATCACTCCGGAACCATGCAAAAGAGTATCCGTTTATCTTTTCGCTTGCAATCGGACTTACATTCTTTATGTATTCGGTAGAATATGTCTTCAACAACATTCTGGAGCCACACCAGCAAATACGTATTCAGGTATCATTAGGACTTGCCGATGATCCGCGAGGAGCCGGATACAATGTGAATCAATCGAAAATTGCGATCGGATCGGGTGGCATAACAGGAAAAGGATTTCTGAATGGCACACAAACTAAACTTAAATATGTACCGGAGCAAGATACAGACTTTATCTTTTGCACTGTTGGTGAAGAAGAAGGTTTTGTCGGCGGTGTCGGAGTGATAGTACTGTTTGTTGCACTCATATTACGCATATTTTATAAAGCAGAACAACAAAAACAAACATTTGTCCGTATCTATGGCTATTGTGTGGGAAGTATCTTCCTGTTTCACCTGGCTATTAATGTGGGAATGGTACTCGGATTAGTGCCTGTAATTGGTATTCCGCTACCGTTCTTTAGTTATGGCGGATCTTCTCTGCTTGCTTTTTCTATTCTACTTTTTATTTTCCTGCGATTAGAACTTGTTCGTTTAGAAAAATTCTGATCCTGTATCAAAACACACTTATATAATGTTTGGCAGTCTTGTTATTATTTCATTCTTTATCATAGGAATCATTCTTGCTAAGTTTGGTTTTATCCCCGCTTCTCTGACAGATGATTCGCTGACTACTTATCTGCTTTATGCACTTATGTTTTCAGTCGGTATAACCATCGGTTCAGATCAGAAATTATTACAATCGCTCAAGAATCAGAACAAAAAGATTTTACTGGTTCCTTTAGGAACAATAACAGGAACACTTATCGGTTCATTTATTGCCAGCTTTTTCATCAGCCGGACAGCGTCAGACTGTCTTGCTGTTGGGTCAGGTTTCGGATATTACTCTCTGTCTTCAATATTTATCACACAATTCAAAGGAGAAGAGCTGGGCACAATTGCACTAATGGCAAATATTATGCGTGAGATATTTGCATTACTAACAGCTCCATTCGTTGTTGCCTGCTTCGGCAAACTAGCCCCTATATCTGCAGGTGGAGCAACTACGATGGACACAACACTACCCATTATAACTAAGTATTCCGGACAGGAGTTTGTTATCATCGCCATTATTCATGGATTTCTTGTAGACTTTTCGGTTCCCTTTCTCGTTACTTTTTTCTGTAAATTATAGTAACAGGACTAAAAATGCAATCACTACAGACTCTTAAAATATATTAATACTAAAATATAATCATTTCATTTGTATACTTTTGGAACTTAAACTATTTTACAATCTATAATAACAAAAGTCTGAAAATGAAAGCAAAACAATCTTTCCTTTCACTATTATTACTTCTGACGTTTGTAACTTCAGCCTTTGCACAGCAATTACAAAAGCTTCCTCTTGACCCGAAAGTGGTAAAAGGACAGCTTGACAATGGGCTAACGTATTACATTCGAAAAAATGCAGAGCCGGCAAACCGCGCTGAGTTCTTCATCGCTCAAAAAGTAGGATCAATCCTGGAAGACACAACACAGCTGGGATTAGCTCACTTCCTTGAACACATGGCTTTTAACGGATCGAAAAACTTTCCGGACAAAAGCATGATCAACTATCTTGAAACAATCGGTGTTAAGTTCGGTGAAAATCTAAACGCATATACTGCATTAGACGAAACTGTATACAACATCTCTAATGTTCCAACTGTAAGACAGGGTATTATCGACTCTTGTTTACTGATTCTGCACGACTGGTCTGCCGGTATTGCTCTTGAAGACAAAGAAATTGACAACGAGAGAGGAGTTATCACGGAAGAGTGGAGAACGCGTAACAATGCAAGCTCGCGCATAATGGAAGCACAGCTAAAAGACATTTACCCTGGGTCACAATATGCGAACCGTTTACCTATCGGAGACATCAATATCATCAAGACATTCCCGTACAAAACGCTCCGCGACTACTACAAAAAATGGTATCGTCCGGACCTGCAGGCTATTCTTGTTGTAGGGGATATTGATCCTCTTTATATTGAATCGCAAATCAAAAAAATATTTGCTGATATACCAGCACCGGTAAATCCAACACCACGTCCAAAATTTGACGTTCCAAACAATCAGGAGCCAATTGTTTCTATTCGTACAGACAAAGAGGGTAAAAATACAACTGCACGTGTATTCTATAAACGCGATGTATTACCGGAAGCTCTTCAGGGAACACCTGCTGAGTTAATCAACGGTTATGCAAACTATGTTGTTGCATCAATGATCAACGCTCGTCTGCAAGAAATTTCACAAAAACCAAATTCACCTTTCCTTGGCGCTGGTGTATCTTACGGAGGATTCTATATTTCTCCTACAAAAGATGCCCTGATGATGGGTGCTATGACAAAAGAAGGTGAAGCACTAAAAGGTATCCAGGGTGTAGTTACAGAAGTAGAACGTGCTAAACGTTTCGGATTTACCCCTTCTGAATATGAACGTGCTAAAGCTTCTTTCCTTAAAGCCGTAGAAAGCTCTTATAAGGAAAAAGACAAGCAAAAGAATAGTACTCTTGTAAAAGAGTTAGTTCGCAACTTTACAGAAAATGAAAGTGCTCCGGGATCTGAATTTGAATATACATTCTACAATCAGGTTGTCCCAATGTTGCCATTAGATCAGATCAATGCATTGTTTGCTCAATACGCAACTGCTGATTCAAACATTGTAATTACTATTGATGGTCCTGCAAAAGACGGATTGATTTATCCAACAAGAGAAGAAGTTTTATCGGCATTCGAAGCTGCTCGGAAAGCAGAAGTTGAAGCATATAAAGAAACTGTATCAAATGAACCACTTGTTTCAAAACTGCCTAAAGCCGGAACAATCAAAAAGGTTGAGAAAGATGGACTTGGAAATACAGTTTGGGTTCTTTCAAACGGTGTAAGAGTTACTTTCAAACCAACAGATTTCAAAGAAGATGAAATTATAATGAACGCTAAGAGTGTTGGTGGTAATTCACTTCTTCCAGACTCTGACATCAAAGACTTCATCGTATTTAATGATGTCATCAATCTTGGTGGTGTAGGAAATTACTCATCAACAGATCTTCAAAAAATGCTTGCAGGAAAACGTGCCGGAGTATCAGTTAACTTAGGTGGCCGCAGCGAAAGCATGTCAGGATATTGTTCTCCTCAGGATTTCGAAGAAATGATGCAGCTAACTTATCTTTGGTTCACTGCTCCACGTATGGATCAGGATGCATTTGCTTCTTACAAAGAAAGAAAAATGGTTGCTCTGAAAAATCAGGATAAAGATCCGATGAAAGCATTCAGCGACTCATTACGCAACACGGTATATGGCAAACATCCGCGTGTAACTTCTCTTACTCCTGAAATGCTTGAGAAGATCAATTACAACCGCGTAATGGAAATCTACAAAGATCGTTTTAAAGATGCAAACAACTTTAACTTTACATTTGTAGGTAACATCAATCCGGACAGCGTAAAACCATATATTCTTCAGTACCTGGCTTCACTTCCGGCTGTAAAACGCAATGAAAAAGCAAAAGATTTGGGTATCTATCCGAAGAAAGGAATGATCACAAACCATTTTAATCAGAAGATGGAAAACATCAAAGCTGTTTGCTACAGTGTCTTCAACGGAGACTGTCCTTACACACTTGAGAATCAAGTTAAGATGAGCATGCTTTCTCAGATTTTGAGCATTGTATACACAGAGGAAATTCGTGAAAAAGAAGGAGGAACATACGGTGTAGGTGTTCAGGGCGAACTTTCAAAAGAGCCAAAACAAACATTCGATATGTTTATCTATTTCGATACTAATCCGGAGCAGGCTGACAAACTTGTAAGCATCGTTTACCGCGAATTGGACGACATGGTTAAAGAAGGACCAAAAACAGAAATGTTTGACAAAGTTCAGAAATTCATGTTGAAGAAATACGACGAAACACTACGTGAGAACAGATATTGGTTAGGAGCTATTGAAATGATGAACGAAAGCAAAATCAATGCACCT
Organism: Bacteroidales bacterium; assembly: GCA_051646645.1. Lineage (GTDB taxonomy): Bacteria > Bacteroidota > Bacteroidia > Bacteroidales > UBA7332 > UBA7332. The sequence continues at coordinate 15,377 of JBOFDD010000257.1, forward strand.
GCTACTTACAAATCAATCGTAGAAAAAATGACTCCTGCAGATATTCAGGCTTTTGCTAAAATGATCCTTGATCAAAACAACCGCACTGAAATTATCATGAAAGGTGTAACAGAATAAAATTCGCTCTGCGAATAAATCAAAAGGAGCAAAGCCCGGATGGGCTTTGCTCCTTTTTCTGTTTTTAGACCTTAATTATTACTATAGATTTGATTTAATTTTGTTCATTCCAGTCTTTTGCTCCACGCTCTTTCAGTGCTGCTGTAAAGGCTTCTGCTTTTTGTGCTGCTACCGCTTCCTCTTCCGGAGTAGCAAAAGCGTGTTTGTAACCTTTCACCTTATTCCAGTCACCACGTGTAAAGTCAGGAAATGCAACTGCTGCACAGTTGTTATCCATTGACAGCTCCCCAAGCTCTGCCAGACAACACCACTCTGCAAGGTCATACACATCCATATCTAATGGAAGACCATTTTGCAGGCAGTAAACCAGACGTGCATCCATAATAAAGTCCATACCTCCGTGACCACCTACTTTCTTAGCCATTTCGCCATATTTTACAAGGATAGGGTGTTTGTATTTTGCAACCAAAGCATCCATATCTTCTTTTGACATAAAGCTGTGTGAATCCAGTTTATCAACTACAGGCTGAACTCCTGAAGCTGCCATTTGCGATGCATCAAGCGCATAACCCTGAGTCGGGTATTTGTTTGCAAATCCTTTTGTACCTGTCAATTGATAAAGACGGTTGTAAGGCTGCGGAGTCATTACGTTGTGCTGAATTTCAATTACCTTTCCGTTTTCAGTACGGATCAATGTAGTTGTATGGTCGCCGTTGCGGAAATCATCGC
>JBOFDD010000258.1:0-2903 GCA_051646645.1 Bacteroidales bacterium
CACCTGTGTTATCTCCGGATCTGTTTCTGTCACTTGTTCTTTTTTTGCCGATTCAGCTTTGTTGCTGCACGATGCAAAGCTGATTAAAGCAATAAGTATGAAAAGCAGTTTCTTCATGATGCTAAAGTATTTTATTTCAAAATTAATGCTTTAACATCATTCGCAGATAGCTTTTTACCTGCCGAGACTACCTTTTCGTCAATCACAAGTCCGGGCAATGACATTACATTATATCCCATGATTTTAATCAGATCTTCTTCTTTTTCAACAGTAGCATCTATACCTGATTCAGCTACAACTTTCTGTACGGTTTCGTAAAGTGCTTTGCATCCGGCACATCCGGTTCCTAAAACTTTGATTTTCATAATATGATAGTTATTTATGTTATGTTTGTTGTTCGCAAAACAACGAATGATTATTTCAAAAAAAATGCCGCAATTATTCGCAACATTTTTTCGAGGTGGAATTATAGCTTGAGAAAAGTGTATCAAAAAGTCCGCGGGCAATCTGCCAGTTTTCTTTATTGATACAATACTTTACTTTCGGAGGCATAATCTCGCCCTGGATCAAACCGGACTCTTTGAGTTCGGCAAGATGCTGAGACACGGTTGCTTTAGCAATTGGTAGCACCTCGTGTATGTCGCCAAAGAAACAACTGTCCTGTTCGATCAGAAATTTCAGGATGGCAATTCGCGCAGGATGACCGAGTGCTTTCGCAAAACGGGATAACTGCTCTTCGTTATCAGTGTATTTTTTCTTCATAATTCGTATTTTCGTTCGCAAATATACGAACAATATCCGGAGGGCAAAATCTAATGAAGCGTTTTTATTCTAATTTAAAGCAGCTTCTTAATTGTTAAAGCAGAATAGAATACAGGTAAATATCTACGTATTGTTAACAAAAATGCCCCGAAAACTTTCATTTCTTTAGAATATATTGCGTTAATCGTTGTTTTATCAACGTGAATATTTATATTTGCGGCATAATATTTTTAGAATATAGATAGATGAGAAAAGTAACTAAATTGCTTGTTGCAACTTTTTTATTGAGTACAGCAGCAGGTGAGGCAATGGATCTGAAAGTGAAGATTGCCAACAGAACAGCAAAAGGAAATGTATATGTTTATCTTGATGGTAAACGAAATTCAGTTGAAATTGACGAAAACGGTAACGGACTCTTGAAGCTGGATGGTTTTAATCCTCAGTATGCAACTTTTCAGTATGGACGTAGCTCTGCAAGCTTGTATCTCGAAGCAGACAAAAATCTTACTGTTTCTTTCTCAGAGCCTAAAATGGCTGAAACAATTGTTTTTGAAGGACCAAATGCGCCAATCAATAACTGGCTAAGTTCATTTACTTCATTGTCATACGATGATTATAAATTACCTGAAGCTGAGTTTCTGACTAAAGCAGATCAGCTATATAACAATGCTATTTCGGAGCTTAATAAACTAAATCTTCCTGAAAGCTTTACGAAAACAGAAAAAGATCGTATTTACTACACGATCTATGGTTCGTTAGCAAGTTATCCGGGATACCATGGGTATCTGACAAACAATAAAACATTCAAGCCTACGAATGCTTATCTGACTAAGCTCGCTTCATTGGTGAAGTACGATGCTTCATTGTTATCAATGTCCGTTTATAAAAACTTTATTGAATCGGCTGTTGCAACTCTGGCTTCGAAAGGCAACAGTACTATGGATTATACTGATTTCATATTAGCTCAGCTTGCGTTTATTCAGAAAGAAGTGAAAGATCAGCAAATTGCAGCTCTGCTTTCTGAAGAGATGATTGATAAATATGTAAGCCGCAACGGGTTGACTAATCCTGAATTAGGTGTAGTATATAAGAAATATGTAAAAGATCAGGCTAAACTGGATAAGTTTGATGCTACTTGCAAGCAATGGGAATCATTGATGCCGGGTAATATCTCTCCTGACTTCAAATACAAAGATATGAGCGGTAAAGAATATACTTTGGCTGACTTTAAAGGTAAGCTGGTATATATTGATATCTGGGCTACCTGGTGTGGGCCATGTCGTGGCGAAATTCCTTATTTGCAGAAGCTGGAGGAAGCATACCACGGTAAGGATGTTGCTTTCGTAAGTATCTCTACAGACAAAGACCGTGCTGCATGGGAGAAAATGGTGAAAGAGCAGAATATGGGAGGTTACCAGCTTCACAACGGCGGCGACCGTTCGTTGATGAATGCCTATAAAGTATCGGGTATCCCTCGTTTTATTCTGATCGGTAAAGATGGTAAGATCGTGTCGGCTAATATGTCGAGACCTTCAAGTCCGGCTACTGCTCAGAAATTCGACGAGTTACTTGCGAAATAATCTGAACAATAATACAAAAGAGGGCGTCTTTTCAGTAAGATGTCCTCTTTTCTTTTTTCTCAGACTGGTAGATCCGATGTGTTATCTGATTGACTCAAACTAATCTTAGCAAATGCTTGACCGTATCTTTTATTCAGAACAAAGGGGGATTTATTCTATTCAAAGGTATGATTTATTTTTTTCAACCGTATCATTTATATTTCGCATGCGCATCGGAATACATTCGCATGCGCATGGGTTATAATTCCGATGCGCATGCGAATTACAACCCATGCGCACCGGAAATATAATTCACGGTTTAAATGAACAAAGTTAAAGGTGAGAATGAATAAAATCATACTGATGTGCAGGATAGTTAGTACGTATCTCTGATTGAGTTCGGAGTAATATCTGATCAAAAATTTAGCTCCTTGCAAACCGATGCTTTGCAAGGAGCTAAATTTATTTAGCAAGTAGGTAAATTTATTTTGCTACTGGCTGATTTAATAAATTACTACCCGGAGTTTTATTTTGAGTGTTTCATCCAGCACTATCCAGCACAAGGTTGATTCAACACTTTAT
>JBOFDD010000259.1:0-4159 GCA_051646645.1 Bacteroidales bacterium
ATGCTGGATTGTTTGCCCGAATTATCGGAAAGATTAGTGCATTTACAATCCTGCAATATATAAATAAGATCAACAACAAACCTATTGGTAGAGTTAAGTATGCGCTAAATTAATTCCGCCAACGGGTAAGTATCACAACTTCGTTGTTTTATTCAAAAGATAATGATCAAGCAAAACCATTGAGGCCATTGCTTCTACAATAGGAACAGCGCGAGGTAATACACAAGGGTCATGTCTGCCCTTAGCTTTTAGTATAGCTTCGTTCCCCTCATTATCTACCGTATCGATATTCATAAGGATTGTAGCAACTGGTTTAAATGCTACACGAAAAAAGATATCTTCTCCATTCGAAATGCCTCCCTGAATACCTCCTGAATGATTTGTTTTCGTCCGTATACGACTGCCAATATTCAGAAAGCGATCGTTTACTTCAGATCCTCTATACTCGACACCGTCAAAGCCCATACCATATTCAAAACCTTTCACTGCATTAATGCCAAGCATAGCTGCTCCAAGGTCGGCATGCAATTTATGAAATACAGGCTGTCCTAATCCAACGGGAACACCTTTAACAACACAAGTAATCACTCCTCCAATTGTATCACCAGCGGATTTTACCTCTTTAATAAGCTCTCCCATTTTGGTTGCAGCTTCTGCATCAGGACATCTGACAGGATTAGATTCTATCTTGGACAAGTCATATTTTGTATAGTCTGTATCAAGCCGGATTGGTCCTACTTGTGACGTATAAGCAGTTACAGTAATACCTAAATGATTAAGAGCTAATTTAGCAAAAGCTCCGGCAACACATCTGGACACAGTTTCGCGTGCGGATGTACGGCCTCCACCTCTGTGATCTCTCAAACCATATTTACGGGTATAGGTATAATCAGCATGAGAAGGACGAAAAACATCTTTTATATTATCATAATCCGAAGAATGCTGATTTTCATTGCGTACAATAAAGCCTATTGATGCACCTGTAGAACGGCCTTCAAATACACCGGAAAGAATCTCGACCTTATCACCCTCTTTTCGGGGCGTAGTCAGGTCCGACTGACCCGGTTTTCTCCGGTCCAGTTCCGATTGAATAAAATTCAAATCTATTTCAATGCCTGCAGGCATTCCATCAATTACACCACCTAATGCAACACCATGCGACTCGCCAAACGAAGTCAGCCGAAAGATATTTCCAAATGTGTTTCCCATTTTTCGGTTATTATATTAAGAAGGGTCAGAATCGTTCAGATAAACGATCATAGATTGACAGACAAGCCCATGCATCCAATGCTGCATATTTCTTTTGAGCATCTGTCAGAACATCTGCTGCCCAATTGGTTAAACGTTGTTTTTTTGAAATCTTTTGTTGAAAAAGGATTGCAAATATTTTCTGCAAGCTATTATCTGCTATACCAAAAGGTTTTACAAAACTTTGTAATTCAACAAATCCTTTCGGAGTAATACCACAAAGTCTGTTAAGCTGAGCAAAATCATCCTTCAAAGACAATCCGATTTTCAAAATATGATCATTCGCTAAAAGCTTAGCAAGTGATTCAGGCATCCCGATCATATTCAAACGGAATAAAAAGCAGGTATCCGCAGTAGATAGCTGAAGAAGCGCAACTTTATTTACCACGCCCTTTTTAAAAGCCGGTTTAGTTTCGGTATCAAACCCTAATAGTTTGAAAGTAGAAAGATAACTCACTGCTTTATCTGCCTCTTCTAAGGTTTGTATAGTTACAATACGTCCCTCATATTCAATCACCGGCAGTTCGGCAATTTCCTCTTTCGTAATTTTTATTATGCTTTCAGTATCCACTCTTAAAATATTTCTTCGTCAATATTATCGTTATCATTCGCATAGCCAAACAAAGAATTCTCATCTTTTACAGAAGTAAAATCACCTTCATCTTCGTTCTCATCACCATTGTTTTCAATATCATTAAGCACATGGTGAAGCGCTCCCATAGCATTTGTAAGTTTCTGCCCCCAATATTCATAAAAACTTGTACGGCAAACATCTAATGCAACACGCATTGATTCTTCCTGACGGGTACTATACGCGAATGCTAAATTTTTAATATCCTGATAAATATCAGCCAAATCTTCTGAAATAAATGCAGCAATAGGCATATCACTGAAAGCCATATCAGGATGAAATGTTTCAAGATAATCATCCTGACTCTCCATCACAGCAGCTACCTGAGCGCGCACCATCTCATATTCGGCTTCCGACACAAACTGTTCGGGAAAACCTTCGAATTCTTCTTCATTGTCTTTGCTCAACAAAGTAGCTTTCAAATAAAGCAAAGGAAGGACGACAGCAGTCTTTCTGACAAACTCTGCACGTGTAAAATTCCTCGCATTTTCCATTAATGAGCAGAATTCTACCCCAACGGTTACGAATTCAATGCTGTTCTTGTCGTATATTATATTTTCCATATTTATCACGCTTATTCTTGCTGCAAAGATAACGTAATTGGTTTATCCGGCAATGCAAGGCGTTCTTTTATCTTGATTATTGATTATTCATCAGTTATAACGCTATCATCTAAAACAGCATTTCACTATCTTTGCGAAATATTTGCACACCGGATTATTAATATCGACCTAATTATATGGACAAATCAACAACAGCAAAACTATTTACTTCGAGTTATCTATTCACATTCATGAGCAACTTCCTCATGTTCTTTGCATTTTATATGCTCCTGCCTGTTCTCCCAATGTATCTGACCGACCAGTTTGGCGCCGGAAAATCACTCGTAGGAGCAATATTAGCATCTTACACAATCACCGCTCTTATTATACGTCCGTTCGCCGGCTTTCTTGTAGATATGTTTCAGCGCAAACCTCTGTTTCTCCTTGCCTACACTTTATTTATAGCCTATTTTGCGGGATATATGGTAGCCGGAACAGTTATGGTTTTCGCAATTCTCAGAGCTACACACGGACTGGCATTCGGGCTGGTAACTATCTCAAGTTCTACTGTAGCTGTAGATATCATGCCGGCATCAAGGCGCAATGAAGGTATTGGTTATTTTGGACTTTCTATGAATATAGCTATGGCTATCGGACCGATGACAGCTTTATACATCTTTGATACAACAGGAAACTACGACTATATTTTCGGTGGTGCGCTATTAAGCGGACTGATTGGTCTGTGTTGCATTTTCTTCATACACACGCCCCATAAAGAAAAAATACAACACGAAGCTATCTCATTTGATCGATTCTTTCTTATTAAAGGTCTGCCAGGAGCAATTAATCTTGCACTACTTTCCTTCAGTTATGGAATCCTCTCTACTTATGTTGCTGTATATGGAAGTGAGGAGGTCGGCATTAAGTCCGGAACCGGACTATTCTTTGTAGCTATGGCTGCAGGCCTTATTATATCCAGGGTTATTTCGGGCAAAATGATGAATCGGGGTGAATTAAATAAGGTAATTGAATCCGGCATTATCATCATGTTTCTCAGCTATATTGTTTTCATATTTTTGAAATCTGCTTTAGGATTTTATCTCTCAGCCATATTTCTTGGATTTGCCTATGGATTTGTCTGCCCGGCGTTTCAGGCTATGTTCATTAGTCTTGCTCAACACAATCAGCGGGGTACAGCCAACTCAACTTACTTTATCGCTTGGGATCTTGGGATCGGAACCGGAGTTCTGCTAGGCGGACAAATTGCTGATATCTCCAGCTATACTTCTGCATATATCTGTGGCTTAATCCTTGTTGTGTTAGGCTATATGCTTTTCAAGAGTGTCACTGCAAAGTATTACCTTCAGAACAAGCTTTATTAAGTATTCCTGCCTATACGTTTAAAGCCGCGAAAACAATCAAATCATTATCTGTTTTAACTCCTTGAATAATTTCTTTTGCAGGTATGAATAGTACAATTCATTACTATGGTTAATTTCATCCCTGTACAGCTCCCTGGAAGGAGGTGTACATATCCTTGTAGTACTATAATTTTTTTAGATTCATCAAATAATTGATATACAGAGCTATATAATACCTGTTGGCGGAATTAAAAAGACAATAAAATGGCTCTTGAAAAGTTGCGCATATTACTGAAATATAGTATCTTAAAGGCATCTAATCTTTTAATACTCAATCAGCGTATGCACAACTTATATGTAATATTCGGGAAATATCT
>JBOFDD010000260.1:0-7397 GCA_051646645.1 Bacteroidales bacterium
GATTACTGTTGATTTCACGGTTAATAACCTGTTTAACGAGCAGTACGAGACGAACGGATGGGTTTACTCTTATTTCGAAGGTGGTGTTCGTAAAAAAGACGACGGATATTTCACTCAGGCAGGAACAAATTTCATGGGACGCCTGGTTATGCGATTCTAACAGATAACAGAATAATGTTCCGGAAAGAGAATCAACTCTTTCCGGAACATTGTATTTTTGTAGCAAAACAAACAAATAATGGAACAGGCACTTGAGATTTTCGGAGTATTGACAGGATTATTATATCTGTATTTAGAAATAAAGCAAAAATCCATCATGTGGATTGTAGGACTAATAACCTCTTTTGTATATGTCTTTGTCTTTTTTCAGGCCAAGTTTTATGCCGATATGGGACTCAATATTTATTATGTACTGATCAGTGTGTATGGTTTGGTTAAATGGAACCGTAAGACTGCTGAGGATGTAAAGCTCACTTCTGATGAGATCGTTTATACCAGACTGACTCCTGTTTATTTCGCCGGACTGTCTGCTGCATTTGTCGTTCTTTATTTTGGGATGGCTCATATTCTGGAATCGTTTACCGATTCACCGGTGCCATATGGAGACGCTTTAACCACCTCGCTGGGTGTTATCGCGACATGGATGTTGGCTAAACGGATTATTCAGCATTGGATTGTCTGGGTTTTTGTAAATGCTTTTGCTGTTTATCTCTATATTTACCGGGGACTTTATCCTACAGCATTTCTTTATGCCTGTTATTGCATACTGGCTGTTGTAGGTTATCTCAACTGGAAAAAGAAAGGTGTTTATTATGAGCAAATTGACTAAATGTATTATTCTGGCTAACGGACGTTTCCCGCGGCATGCTTTTCCGCTCTCTTTGCTGAAAGAGGCGGACACAGTTATAGCTTGCGACGGAGCTGTTAATAAGTTGCTCGAACACGGAATAACTCCGTCTTTTATTGTCGGAGATCTGGATAGTGTAACCGACCGTATCAAAGAATTGTATCCCGATCGTATTTTTCATAATCCCGATCAGGAAACAAATGATCTGACCAAAGCGGTAAAGTTTGCAGCTGAAAGAGGATTTCGCTCCATCTCTATTCTGGGGGCTACCGGTATCCGCGAGGATCATACACTGGCAAATATATCTCTGCTTACACAGTATCACCGTGATTTTGAGTCAGTGGATATGGTAACGGATTACGGCACTTTTCGTGCAATATCCAGAACAACACGCTTTGATTCGTATAGAAAACAAAAAATTTCCATTTTTTCGCTTCCTCCTGTTGTGCCTGTTACGGTACACAATCTGAAGTATCCGATAGTTAATAGAGAACTGTCTGTATGGTGGGAAGGTTCTCTGAATGAGTCTGTTGGAGATAGTTTTGATATAGAACTACATGGAGAAGGCTTTCTGATCGTTTATGCTGTGCATCGGGATATCCGATAAAAAAATCAGATTAACTATTTGCACATTAAAAAAAATGTCGTAATATTGCATTCGCAATGGGGTTCTAAACCTTATATGCCGGTCCTATAGCTCAGTTGGTTAGAGCATCTGACTCATAATCAGGGGGTCCTTGGTTCAAGCCCAAGTGGGACCACCTCCTAAAGCTCCTTCGAAGTAATTCGGAGGAGCTTTTTTTATATCCTTTCTCTCGCTTTATTCGGCTCTGCGAAGTCCGGATTTGATTAATATTGAGATAAATGTTAATGATATCATGAAACGATAAATATAAAATGAGTTGTGCTAATGCTTATCTATTTGTTTTATTTTACTTATTTTGTAACTGTATATGTCTGATCAGTTTGTTTTTAGCTGAATTGTGAGTAATTCACAATATATACATTATCTAAAGATACAGACATATTTGTTCGCAATCTGGATAAATACAAACAGGCATGATGAAAAACTATACTCCGGTCGTATTTGCCTGATTAAAACTTTTAGAAATGAAATAAATGAACCAAGAATTAGAAATAACTATTCAGAACCTGACATTTACAGAATATATCGATTCTCTTATTAAGGAGAATGAATCTGTCGATATTGAATTTAAAAGTGCCAGAGAAGGTTTTCCAATGAGTTTTTGGGAAACCTACTCTGCTTTTGCCAATACAGAAGGAGGTACAATCGTTCTGGGTATAAAAGAAAAAGGACGAACCATTCAGATTGAAGGTCTGACAAATCAACAGCTTCATGATTACAAGAATCGATTCTGGAGTGATTCGAATAACAGACAGATTATTAGTTATAACCTGTTGAAAGAAGAGAATGTAATAGAAGGCGAATATCAAGGAAAAAAACTTCTTGTCTTTTCAATACCACGTGCATCCAGAATTGAAAGACCTGTTTATAAAACTAAAAACCCCTTTGGAGGTAATACCTACAAGCGGAATTATGAAGGAGACTTCCGTTGCACAGATCGGGAAGTGCGCAGAATGATTGCGGATTCGAATGATGATACACCTGCCGATGGTCGTATTTTGGAAGGATTTACTATGGCGGATATTGATTTATCAAGCTTAAAGCAATATCGCCAACTATTAGCTTCTTTACGTCCTGACCATCCATGGTTAACAATGGATGATATTAATTTTTTAACTCGTCTGGGCGGATATCGGTATGACAGAAGAAGCAAAAAAGAAGGTTTTACATTAGCTGGTCTTTTGATGTTTGGTAAGTTTGAGAGTATTATAGATCCGGAATGTGCTCCAGGCTTCTTCCCTGATTATAGAGAGTATTTTAATCCGGAGATACGCTGGTCGGATAGAATTATACCCGACGGGACCAGAGAGATGAATCTTTTTCAGTTCTATATGCTTGTATCTCTTCGCTTAAGTAGCATGCTCCCAAAGCCATTTAAACTGGAAGGGAATACGAGAGTTGAGGAGGGGCCTACTCAGGTTGCTGTTCGTGAGGCATTCGTCAATACCCTGGTTCACGCAGATTATTGTGCTGATGGTAGCATTCTGATTGAACAAAAAAATGACCGCTTTGTATTTTCAAATCCAGGAAACTTGCTCATTTCACGTTATCAGTATTATCACTCCGGAGGTAATAGTATTTGCCGGAATAAATCCTTGCAACAGATGTTTATGTTGATTGGTAGAGCTGAAAAGGCTGGAAGTGGTGTTGATAAAATCTTAAAAGGATGGGAATGGGCACAATGGAAGAAGCCCTATATGGAAGAATTTAATCGTCCGGATAAAGTGGTCCTAACCTTATCTACACAAAGCTTGCTTGCACCGGAAATTGTAGAAACATTAAGAAAACAGCTAGGAGAAAATTTTGATCAAATAGGTGGTGATGAGCTAAAGACATTAGCTTATTGCCTTTCTGAAGGATATGTTACTAATGAGTTTTTACAGTTCGTGGTCAATTTGCATCCTGCTGATATAACGAAAATGCTTCGGGATTTATGTGAGAAAGAGTATTTGCGATCTATTGGTCACGGTAGGGGAACCCGTTATTATCTTAATGATGATAGTTCTTTATCTAATGATGATAGTTCTTTATCTAATGATGATAGTTCTTCATCTAATGATGATAGTTCTTTATCTAATGATGATAGTTCTTCATCTAATGATGATAGTTCTTCATCTAATGATGATAGTTCTTCATCTAATGATGATAGTTCTTCATCTAATGATGATAGTCCTTTCACAAAATCAAAACGATATAAACCTGCTGAGTTAGATGAAATTATTGCGGCTGCATGTGAATCTCCTTTATCTTTAGATGATTTATCTCAATTATTGGGGAAATCGCGGACTTATTTAATCAATAAGGTTATTCCTCGTATGATTAATAAAGGGTTGATTAAAAGAGTATATCCAAAGAGTTTTCCAAACCAAAAGTATCAAAGAAATTGATATCGAATCGAACTTTTCTGTTATCATCTTAGAACTGCAAAAATCCAATTTCAACTATTATCTCTCATTTTTTACCGTCACCCGTCACCTTGCCATGTAAGCTATTGATTAGTAGGTGAATAAGTGATGATGGTAAAGGTGACGGCAGGGTGACGGCAAATTCGGGTTACCGTCACCTTTAAAGGTTTGAAAATCAGTTATTATTTTATTGAGGTGACGGGTGACGGTGGGTTTTGAGAAAAATTCTTCCTGTGTATGGTTTTGTTCCCGAGTAGGCAATGAGCTTTCCCTTTTTCATTTTTCTTATTTTTTGAATTCTCATCTTACATCTTACACTTTTTGATGATTGTGTTGATTAATTACTTGATATATAGTAGTATATGCTTTGTATGGATTGGTGTAAGATGAATGATAGATGAGTGTAAGATCAGGCTGATCTGTTATGTAACAAGTTGAAGATTATTAAGCATATAGATCTATTTTGTGTAAGATGACAGATGATTCTGAGAAAATTCCTGCATGTGATATTTGGTCAAAGGTTTTCTTCTGCCGGTAGCAAACTCAATTTACCTACTTGCTAAATTTATTTAGCTACTGGCAAATGAAAGTTTGCAAGTAGCTAACATTTTATTCCCGGAGTTTGAATATATAAGCGACGGTTGAGTAATCTGCTGAAATACCCATGCAGTTTTACTGCAGACCGCTTTGCAGTACTACTGCAGAAGCCTTGCAGTTTTACTGCAGAAGTCTTGCAGTAACAGTGCAGAAGTCTTGCAGTATCATTGCAGAGCTTTTGCACTAAAACTGCAAGCATATTACAGTTCTGCTGTATTAGATCTGCGTTTAAAAATGCGCTTAAGATCCAAAATAGCGAATAGTAATAAAACTATTAGCCACCATATTATCTAACAAATAAATGTTTCAAATTCGGAATCGTAGGGACATTTGGCAAATGTCCGTGGTGCAAAATATACAAATGTAGCAATACAAACGACTGTGTTATGTGGAAAACTAGTCTCGTCAATTGACGAGATATTGATAACCTGTAGCGTGATTTGAATAACTTTCTGGTACTGATTCATTTGTTCATGGTGCACCACGGACACATGCCATGTGTCCCTACGCCGAGTATATCGTTGCGGAGCCAATAATTTACTACTTTTTCTGGTGCTGGTTTGCAAACTAGTGTCCCACTATTAGTCAGGTGCACCTGACAGCTTACTGCAAGAAAGCCATTTTGCAATCCCACTATATGCGAAGGCGGTCGGTTGTAAATAAGCCAGAGAAAAACTACTATCTGAAAGATTGCAAATGTAATAAGTAGTTTCTATTTGCTTTCTTTCAGGGTTAATCATTGAAAAAATGAATTGTAAAGAACTAATCCGTATGCACGGATTGGATTGGTCCGACTACGGACGAACCAGTCCTTTACCGTTTCTAAATCCCTGATCCACTAGCCTAAAAATATTATTCTATCTCTCCTTATGCATATTCTGTAGGAAATCTGGTGATGTTTGTGGACACTGTCTTATTTATCCATGACAGCTCTAACGGGTAACATTTTATATCTATTAATCGAATCTATTTTATTCTCTTTTATTTTATTTAGCATCTTATCATATCTATCTCCAATAAACAAATATGCTCCATTTACCTCTAAATTTTCATAGGTTGATACAGGTGAGTACAATTCTCCAATATATAAAAAAACAGAATATTCACGATATTTTAAAATCCAATTACCTTCCGTACCATCTATAAATCCGGCAGAAGGAATAATGATGAAATTGCCATTTGGACCTATAGCCTTTACAAATTTTCTCCCTTTTGATTCATAATAATGTATCTTGCATTTGTCAATAAGTTCTTGAGCTTCTTTTTTTGTAGGCATTCTCCAATTTTCACCCCAATTATATTTAGCAATATCTTTAGATGTATTTATTATCGAATATGGAGGTAAAGTTTCATACTCTCTAACGGGAAATCTATTATTAAGCATGTAAAGAGATTCTCTACTATCAAATACATCTGTTCCTGTGGGTTCACCCCACCCATAATAATTACCATATTCCTCAGGATTGTTTGCTCCAATATTGCATGTCGCCCATTTTATACTTAGTCCTAAGTCTATTGCTGTTTGATTTTGTTTTTCCGTAGTATATACTGTTGGATGTTTCTTTTTATATTCAAAATAGTAATTTGTGAAAAAACTTACAACTACAACAGTAAATACAATAAAAGCATGAATTGCGATTTTTTTAACAGACTGCTTTTGTCTGAGTTTTCTTTTTCTTGTTTCTTCTTTTTTTCTGTATTGTTCATTTTGTATTTCTTCAAGGTATATTTCTCTTTGCTTTTTATCCAATATATCTAGTCCGCATTTTCTTATTAGATACCATTGAATGTTTTCATAAGTTTCATTCCTTAACGAAGATTTTGAGTTGATTAAAAATACATAATTACTTGTGCTATCAATATTTAAAACAATAATATTTTCATTACACACAATTATTTTAAATAGGTACTTATTTGTATAATCATCAATTACTAGTGATGCATTTGCCTGGATATATTCCCATTTCAAATCAGATGTTTTTCCATTGACAGATGCGTATATATTCTCATTATTGGTAAATATAAACTTTTCAATATAATTTTTATCTTCATTAAAAATTATCCATTCCGATGCTTTAATCGTTGAGATAAAATCCAAAGAACGATATGTAATTGAGATATTATTTAATGTATTTATTAAATATGTTTTCATGGTTAAATTAAGTTGAATTTATTTTGTTAATGGTTGTATAAATGTTTATGCTTTGCTTTTTTGTTCTGCTTCTGCTATAATATCATAAGGATTTATAGTTCCTGTATAATCAGGATTTAATACAGAAGGAGAAAAGTTATTCTCTTCTAATTGCTTAAATAAAGCTTCAGTGTGATTTTTGTACCACATATAAACTGCAGAATATTTATCCGCAATCTTTTCAACTGTACAGTTGTTCTTAATATATTGTATTTCACGGAAAAATCTCAGATCTTCGTCAATCTGTATATACTCATCAGTTTGATTAAAGATTTCAATTTTAACAGGAAGGATCCCGTTAGTCGACTTAAATAAGTTTATATATGACTGGCACAGCAATATGAAATCGTATTTCTCATTAATATATTCAAGTTTATTAAAAATAACAATGTCGGCAGATAGTTTTTTGTTAACAAATAATCCGAATCCGTTTAACTGTTTTTCGTCATTATATGTTTCAATTAAAGCTATTCCCCAATATGCTTGAATATTATTCATTTGTTTTAGATTAAATTCACCATAGGTTATGAGACCCTTGAAATATACCCCTATTGATGATAATCTATAAAATAGTAAGCCATCGGTAAACCCCGTCTTGCTAAGTATATTATATATAAGAAGGACAAACCATTAGAATCTCAGAAAATTCTAATAGTTTGTCCTTGTTTTATATGAGATTTCGCTATAGCTCTCAAAGTATTTCATTTTTCT
>JBOFDD010000261.1:0-5076 GCA_051646645.1 Bacteroidales bacterium
TTTCCGATGCGCACGGGAATGCATTCCGATGCGCATCGGAAATTCAGCGCATGCGCATCGGATTACAAAACCAAAGTTTAAATCAACTAAGCCGGACTTGTATCTGAAATAAGCAGGAGTTTGATTTGAGTAATTTATACGGTGATCTGAATGCTTTTAAACTTTGCTACCGGCAAACTAAAGTTTCAAAGCGGCAAAATAAATTTAGCAAGTAGGTAAATCTGTTTTGCTACCGGCAAATAAAATCTACTACACAGTGTTTTGTTTTTTGTGTTTCATCCAGCACTATCCAGCACGGATGGATGCTTTGTAATACATTTGTATATAGATTGTTATGTTTGTTTGTGTAGGATGGTGCCGGATGTGTAGGATAAAAACAAACTTTTGTGTAGATAAAACGGTGTTGATACATGCGAGCTGATTATGCAGATCAGGATGAGTGGTATTCGTATTTAAAATACGGAAGTATTCCTATGAGAATAGATATCCTTTAGTTCAGACTTACTTAGGGTTTAATCCATCTAAACGGTGATTTCGTCATCCGATCTGCACTGCCTGCAATTCCGCTCCGGAGCGGTTGTATTTCCGGTCCGGAGCGGAATCATAACCGGTCCGGAGCGGAATTGAAAAACATAGGGATGAAAAAACTAAATCATACGTATCTTGCAACTAATTGGCGGTTAATCTGAGATAGTTGGAAGGAATATTCTTTCAGAAGAATACGAAAAAACGGAATCGTTTTGCAGGAGTGTTAATCCAGACAAAACAATTCCGTTTTAAATTCTTTCTCCCGGAGTTTTCTGTTTTTATATTGTCATGTTGTCATAGTAGAATGAACCGATTGGTTATTAGTTTATTAAGTATGACAATAAGCATGACAATACAATGACAATATGCCGGATGAATGACAATATGATTTTTTATATTGTCATTGCTTAAGTGTTGAAATTCAGCTTTTTATGAGCGAATGACAATATGACAATATAAAATCGTTTTTTTTATTGGTAAGCTGTTAGCTGTATTAATACCAGCTTTTCTTTGGTTCGAAGAATGCTTGCGGATGTAAACAAGCCGGACAAGCTTTCGGTGCATTTTCGCCTTCGTGAACATAGCCACATTTGCGGCATTGCCATAGAATTTCCTCATCGCGATGGAATACAGCGTTGTTTTTCACAAAGTCAAGCACAATGCGATAACGGTCTTCGTGTTCAGCTTCTACTTTTGCAATATTACGAAAAGCAGCGGCAACACCAGGGAAACCTTCTTCTTCTGCGATGTCTGCAAAAGCAGGATAAAGATCGCTCCATTCTTCGTGTTCACCTTCAGCAGCAGCTTCCAGATTCTGTTCTGTAGTACCTATAATTCCGGCAGGATAAGATGCGGTAATTTCAACCATTCCACCTTCGAGGAATTTAAAAAATCTTTTTGCGTGTTCTTTTTCCTGTTCGGCTGTTTCCATAAACAGAGAAGAGATATAGTCATATCCTTCTTTTTCAGCAACACTGGCAAAATAAGTGTAACGCATTCTTGCCTGAGATTCTCCGGCAAATGCTTTTAGCAGGTTTTGCTCGGTTTTAGTACCTTTAATGCTCTTCATAACAGATTTTTTTTGAGTTATTAGCTTTGAAATAAAACTTCGTAAAACAATTAAATTATATTTGTTTTGTCAAGTATTTAACAGGGAAATATGTTGATTGGTTTGAAATTTAACATTATAGGATTATGACAATTGTACAATTAGAGTACTTAGTCGCAGTAGCTCAGTATGGTAGCTTCTCGATTGCAGCTGAAAAATGTTTTGTAACCCAGCCTTCTTTAAGCATTCAGATTAAAAATCTGGAGGAGGAATTAGGGGTGATTTTGGTAGACAGAAGCAAAAAGCCGGTTGAGCTGACTGATGCAGGTCAGAAAGTGCTGTTGAAAACACAGGCGGTGTTGAGTGCCGTAAAACAGGTGAAGGAAAGTGTGCTTGAAATGCAGGGGAAAGTTTCCGGCGAATTACGCATTGCTGCTATTCCGACAGTAGCGCCTTATTTGCTTCATAAGTTTGTACCTTCTTTTCATAAGAAATATCCGGAGGTGAAGTTATCTATTTACGAATATAAGACCTCCGAGATCATTGATGCTTTGCTGAGAGAAACACTTGATGTCGGTATTCTGGCAGAGGGCTTTGTGCCGGCAACGATTACTGAAGAACCTTTGTTTGATGATCCTTTCTATGCTTTTGTTTCTCCGGATCACAGGCTGATTGATGAAAAAAAAGTTTCTCTTGCATCTCTTGATCCAAGCGAACTATTGCTGCTTACTGAAGGACATTGCTTGCGTACTCAGATTCTGAATGTATGCTCGTCAATCGAACAGGAAAAGTCAGATATGACTATTGAATGTGGTGCATTAGACACACTTTTGCGTCTGACTGTTGCAACAGAAGGCATAACAATTGTACCTAAAATGTCACTTAATTTTCTACCAAAGATAGATCCGCGTTGTATTAAACCTATTGTAGAAGATGATGCTGTCCGTACGATATCACTGGCAACAAACCGCTACTTTCCGAAGCAGACATTGCTTAAGGTTTTAAAGAAAGAAATTATGGAATCCGTTCAACTGGATTTGATACTATAAGTATTACTTAAAAGATGATCGGTTAAGTCTTATAAGAATGACTTAACCGATCTTTTTTTATTCTTCTTTCGGATTATGATGATGAATAATGAGTGTTGACGGAATCTTTTCGACATCATGATGCGGAGCTGCTGCAAGTATTTTCCATCCGTTATAGGAAACCAGCATCAGGTCTTGTCCAAGATAGGTGGCTTCGTTCAGAAAGTGGGTGCGGATAAGAGCAATACGTTGTCTGTATTTCCGGGCAAATAGTTTCAATGCCGTATCTTCATACCCACGGAACTCGGCAGTCAGAATAATCTGCATATAAATATTCGGATTTGACATGATCTGATCTCCGAACTTAATAAGGAACAGGTCTTCGGGTTGCGTTATGATCATAAGTATTTTCTGTACCTCGCCTAAGTTTCGGTTGATAAAAATACCTACATCGTTTTTAACATCACGTACAAAGATATCACTCTTGTCCTGCATAAGCTCCAGAGAGGAGAGTATCTCAAGATTGGAGTTGATATAGCGTTTCACCAGGTTGAACGGAAATGCGGTTTTTTTGACCTTCTCTTTCGGGTTCTTACTCATACTTACTCCCGCTCCTACTAACAAAAGATCATATGGTTCTTCATCGCATTGATCTACAATCCCCTGAGTAATATCGTTCGTTACTTTATGTACGAGTTTCAGCGGAATATGCAGGCGGTGAGACTTTTCGGTAATGGGAATGAAGCTATTTTGCTTATAATCGTTCATCTGCATCGGATTGGTATCCGTGCCGCTTGTCAGGTGTAATGCAGTTATTTCCATACCGCATTTGTTATGGCCGAATAACTGTTCGGCAAGAGAAAGCAATCTTTTACCTGTGTCAGGAAGTCCGAAGGAGATAAGTATCCCGTATTTTCTTTTGCAGCTCTCGGCAGGGATATTCTCTGTTTTCTTTACTTTGAATAGTTTGTCGATTAGCGAAAGAAGCGGACTTGTCATGAATGTTGTGACTAAAGCCATAATAACAAGCATAACGAATATGGCAGGAGGGAGTATACCCATATCATATCCGATATTTAATACGACTAACTCCATTAGCCCCCGTGTGTTCATAAGAACACCGATTGATAAACTATCTTTCCAGTTTTCACCTGCCAGCTTAGCAGATATGGCACCTCCTCCGAATTTGCCGGCAATAGCAACAAGTGTGAACATGCCACACATCATCCAATGTTCCGGAGTGCTGAGTAGCCCGATTTCGGTACGCAATCCTGTGAATACAAAGAAAAGAGGCAGAAGCAGAACGAGCGCCACATCTTCGATCTTTTCAGATATGATTTTGCGGAACCGCATGTTTGGTGACATAACCACTCCGGCAAGAAAAGCTCCGAACAGAGCGTGTATACCAATGATCTGTGTTGCTACAGATGAAAAGATTAATACGGCAAAAATGAATGCAATAAATGGTTTATTCATGACCTCTTTGCGTGTGTAAATCTCGCCGATCTTCTTCATAAACGGTTTCACGAGAAGAAGCATGAACAAAACATATACCGATGCAAGCAGGATGGTGTATACAGCGCTAACGAACGTTCCGGCTTTGGCTATAGCAATTACAGCAGCAAGCAGACACCATGCTGTGATATCATCGTTGGCAGCAGAGGCGATGGCTACAGTTCCGAGGTGAGACTTCAAAAGTCCGCGTTCCTGCAAAATGCGTGCAAGCACAGGAAACGCTGTTACGCTCATGGATATGCCAATAAAGAGAGAAAAGGCGATGTACGAAACTTCACCTCCGGCATATTTTGTATAAATGAAATAACTGAGAAGCATACCGAGGAAGAAAGGGAAAAGTATGCTGGCATGACTGATGAACAGGGTCTGGTTGACTTTCTTTTTCAGCACGGAAAGATCAAGTTCCATACCGATAATAAACATGAACAGGATTAGTCCGATTTTACTCAGGGCGTCAAGTCCTCCAAGATTTTCCGGGTTGAAAAGAAAGTGAAAAGCATCCGGAAAGTATTTCCCAAGAAGGGATGGCCCCAGGATGATTCCGGCAATGATTTCACCGATAACCATGGGTTGTCCGATTTTCCCAAACAGATATCCGATTATGCGTGAAGCAATAATGATAACAATGATCTGTATAAGCAAAATGGTTAGCGGTGCAGCCATTTCATGCCGGATGGATTCGAGAAATAACCCGAACTGTGACTGCTCAATAACAGGTGCGAGAGCTGTTGTAGCAATACTTTCTCCTTTTCTTATCAGAATGAAGAAAAAGAGAGCAAATAAAATGAACATCCCTATGTAATAGAGAATGTTTTTTTGGCTCTGTTTCATTGTTTTGGCTTCTATTTGTTTCTAATAGAATAACATGCCAAAGTTAAACAAGTTTTTTATTTGGTAATATTGAAGAGTCGTTTTTATTTACTGACTGCTCCACTCCAGTTCATTATCCCTTTGTTG
>JBOFDD010000262.1:0-8008 GCA_051646645.1 Bacteroidales bacterium
GTTGTTCTGCAATGAGAAACTCACAACACCGGATTTGCCCCGTGGTGCTGTCCCGTATAACATACCGTCATAAGGCGAGTAGATAACAGGTGTTTTGGTTCCATCTTTCTCAATTTTCTCGTAGGTTTTCCAGAATCCAAATCCGGGAGCGCCAAAGTCCGGAGCCCAGCTAAAGCTGACATTCGGAGTCAGTACGTGACGGATCTTTTCAACTTTCGTTCCGAACAGCTGAGGGAGCGGAGTGAAGAAACCGTAAAGTTTCGTACTTAGTCCCATGCTGGCATTAAAGTCATAAACCCGGTTAAATCCGTAAGTTGTATCTCTTCTGACTGCCGAAGCAAGCGGGTCCCACTGCTGATCAACCTTTTTTGTATACCATCTTTCATTGTAGTTGAAAGAAGGGGTTATATTCAGATATTTGAAAAGATTGAACGTCGCAGAGATTGGAATGTTATGCTTTACACCATTTTTCCAGTCTTTTGCCAGATTCTTTTTAAAGAATTCGAACTCCTTAGCCTGAAGTTCGTTACGCAGCTGCATGCTGTAGCTTAACGAGATCTTTTCATACCAGCGTTCTTTGCCAACAGGATTTTTCCTTTTGAACGGGAAGATCCGTGTCATGTTAAAGTTCAGATCCGGGAATGTAACAGCAAGTAACGTATCCCTTGAATTCTGGTTGATATTAAACGAACTCGATAAACTGAATGGCGAATTCGGGAAATTGTACGAAAAGTTGATCGTCGAACTTTTATTATTGTCAGTATACTGCATTGGGTTATACTGACTGTTAAAGTTGTTATGGTCAAAACTATTCGTTGAGAAATTCACGCTTGACGAAAAAGTCATATTCGGATTTACCTTCTGATCCTGAGTGTGAGTCCAGTTAACCCGGAACCCTTTCGATTTACTATAATCCGGAAGTCCTTTGTCTCCAAGAATAGTAACCAGATAATTCAGATTGAAATTTCCCGAATACTTATATCGTTTCGTATAATTCGACTGTGCATTTAGTCCCCAGGACCCTTTTGAGTAGATCTCTCCGGTTACAGCCAGATCCATATAATCACTCAAAGCAAAATAATATCCTCCGTTTGACAGATAAAACCCCTTGTGAGAGTCGTCTCCGAATGTAGGAAATATAATCCCCGAAGAATAGGTTTTGGAGAATGGGAAGAAACCAAAGGGTACAGCTACCGGCAAAGGGACATCCTCAATAACAAGATATGCAGGTCCGGTAACAATGTTTTTTCCGGGTTTAATCTTCGCCTTTGTCAGATTCAGATAGAAGTGCGGATGATCGTGATGGTCGCAGGTTGTGTATTTACATCCTGTCATATACATGTCATCATTAGGCATCTTCTTCGTTTGTCCGCCTGTTACATATCCTTCTCCCTGCTGAGTAACCACATTTGTGATATAGCCCTTCTGTGTTTTGAAGTTATATCTCATGGTCTCAGATTCATACTGATCCTGATCCTGTTTAAATATCGGTTTCCCGGCAAGTTTACCCAGTGAATCAGGGGTTCCCGTGGCATAAACCATGCTGCTATCCATGTTCATACGAATGAAATTGGCATCTAACTCAATTTTTTCGTAAGTAACCTTTCCTTCGCCATAGAGATAAGCCTGATTGGTGCCCATGAATATTAACGAGTCAGTAGCCTGATAGTTAACGATATCATTTAAAGCGCTTTCGGACTTTTTTGTCTCTTTTTTGGTTGTATCTTTAGGGATTGTATCTTTCTTCAGTGAATCGATTCTCAGAGGAGATGGCGGCACAGAGTCTGACACCTGCAATTCCGGCGGGTGCATGTGGGGATTAGCCCATGTATGCACAGATGCCTGAAGCAGTGTCATTATAGGTAAAAAATAAAACAGATATTTGTGTTTTTTATCCATGAACGCCTTTTAAAAATCGAATGAGTCGCAAAACTACAATAATCCCATCAGATTTTAGTAAAATCGTTTATAAAATCATTTAATACTTATCCCTTTTTACTTCAAAAAGGGATATTCTACCTGAATATAACGGGATAAAGTCCCGCCATTCTGATCCACAACCACCAGACGATGCCTTCCGGATCCGGTGCTTATTGCCATTTGATGAAAAGTCCTGGTCTGCCCGATAAACTCATTATTCAGGTGCCAGAACAGAATTGCTTCGGGATCCTGATGAGCTATTTCTACCGCAACCTTTCCTTCTGATCCGTCCAGTTGTTTAGCCAGAATGATCGATGTATTTCCTGTTGGATATATAAACTCCATTGGCTGACCATTGTCCCTGCCAATACACTTTGCGCTTACAGGCGGAAGCGACCGGTAATCCGGATGTTTGTTCTTATAATACCATTCCCAGGATGGAGGCAGAATGAACCACGGTTTACTGATGATCTCTTCCTGCGTGTTGCAATCAGCAAACATACGTTCGCTCTCCTCCTTATTGGTGCTGATCATTCGGTGATAGGGGCAGGGCATAGTCCGGTCGGCTGTCCGGCATGAGAGAATTGTATCCGTCTCTGCGCAGAAGCGACCTTTTAAATGTCCACTTTTCCGGCAAACGCTAATGCCCGTAAGGGCACCGTATGGAGTGCCGAACCACGAGCTGCGGGGTAATGAGTTGAAGATGTCAAACATCACAGGAGCAGCAGTAACGGCTCCAATCAGACCTGGACGGCCTTCACCGCTGGCATTCCCTACCCACACACCAACCACATATTCAGGCGTTACACCTACCGACCACGCATCTCTGTAACCGTAACTCGTACCTGTTTTCCAGGCAACTTTGCGTACAGAAGGCATCATGTGCCAGTCCATTTCTTCCGGACGGTTAACTTCGGACAATACCTCAAAAGTTTGCCAGATAGCACCGGCATCAAAGTTGGAATAAGATTCTTCTGATTTTCGTTTATCCGGATCATGATCTGTCAGATAAGCCGGTTTGTTCCAGTCAGAAGGATTATATTCTTCCGTTTCGTTGTACCGGTTTAACGTGCGAGCCATACTGCTGTAAGCCGAAGAAACGTCCCAGAGCGTTGTTTCCGCACCACCTAGTATTAATGATAATCCATAATGATCAGCTGACCTTTTAACGGTGCTGAATCCGGTTTTGTTAAGCAGATCCCTGAATTTCGGGATTCCGTAATCGCGGAGCATCAGCACAGACGGAATATTCAAAGATCTTGCTAAAGCTTCTGAAGCGGGTACTGCCCCGTCGAAGTCACGATTATAGTTACGTGGAGCAAAACCCTGAATATTGATCGGCACATCAGCGATTAATGTATTCCGTAATATCTCACCTTCCTGAAGTCTGACACAATACAGGAAAGGTTTTAAAATACTCCCTGAACTTCGGGGAGACTGAATTACATCAACCTGATTTCCATAGCCGGGTTTTGAGAAATTCACGTTACCGCAGTAAGCAATAACCGTATTTTTCTTTACGTCAATAACGATAGCGGCAATATGATTAATTCCGTTTTGTCTGAACTCCCGGTTCCAGTAGCTCAGCCGTTCCTCTGTGCGGTTCTGCACAATGCTGTTCAGTGTAGAATGAATTTCTTCACCGTGAAGCTCCTTATGAAGCTTTGCGACCAGATGAGGTGCATTGTCGGGCAGAGCTTTCGGTACGTTCGGAATCGGTTCGTCAACAGAAGCAAGGTACTCAGTCCGGCTGATAATTTCGTTGTCGCAGAGCTTTTTGAGCAATCTGTCCCGTTTTTGTTTCAGCTTTTCGCTGTTCTTTCCCGGATGCATAAGTCCCGGAGAGTTTGGTAATACAGCCAGCAAAGCACTCTCGCCCCATGACAGATCCTCAGACCGGTGTCCGAACCATCTCCACGAAGCAGCCTCAATGCCCACTACATTCCCTCCGAAGGGCGCATTGTTGGCATAGAGCTTCAGTATTTCATCTTTAGAGTGAGTCAGTTCAAGTGCAAAGGCAAGTCCCATCTCTTTAATTTTCTGAGGGATGGTTCGCGGTGCTCTGTACATAAGCCGGATTGTCTGCATTGACAGCGTACTTCCGCCGCTTACAATATGTCCCGCCTGAACATTCTGTTTAGCCGCTCTTAGTATAGCGACCGGATTAACACCGGGATGCCATCTGAACCACTGATCTTCAAACTGAATCAGACACACCTGATATTTTTCGTTGATATGACCGTTTGTTTTAAACCGCCATTGTCCGTCATCAGCTATCCTGGCACCCAGAAGCACTCCGTCTTCGCTGTAGATTAGCGTACCAGTCGGTCTGTTAAACTGAAATGAGGGTAATAGAAATAGAAGAAGTATCAGGAAGAGGATTCCCGATAAGAGAATCTTCTTCCTGTGTGTTTTTATAAAATCAAAGTTCATTAATTATTCACGTGTAATGGTAACTTCCTGCGCTTTAGTGCGTGCAATGACCGTTGCGTCATACATCGCCTCGCACTGGATGGCAGGCATATAGAATTTTCCGGCATAAGCAGCTTGCAGACGTATAACAAACCGTTTTGTTTCTCCCTTTTTCAGACCGAAGAACGTCGCAACACGATCATCGCGAATGTCCTGATAATCAAAATCCGACTTCATCTCGCTTATACCAGCATAGCGAGTACTCAGATTTTCCCATCCCGCAGGGAATACTTCTGTCAGTGCCAGATTGGTGTAGTCTGTCGCATTGCTTGTATTCGTAATTTCAGCGATCATCGTGAAGTTTGTACCCTGCTTCATCGACTGAATATTCGTCTGAGTTCCGTTTGCCAGCACATAACTCACTTTCATAGATAATCCTTTGTTTACAGCCTCTGTTTTGTCAAACAAAGGAATATAGCTTTGTGTAAGCTGAGTAAACAGAGTACCGCCCCCGTTGTTTTTTACGGTCACGTTGCCCGATTTACCTGCATTTTTTATCTCTGATTGCCACATCGGATAAACCGATTCAACTTTGGCACTTTTGTTCTTATCTGTTTGCCAGGTGAAGTTAAGCGGACCTTTTCCGATCTTCTTCGCATAGTCAGCCATACTCATCAGAGCAAAAGCTGTAGCCTGTGTGCTGTACTGCTGATCTGAACTTAACCGGCGAGCAATGTTCATGGCTAAAGGCTGCGCCTCTTTCATGTCATTGATCTGAATGAGCGTGAGTAACGCAATACTTTCGTCTCTTAGTTCCGATCCAAAGTCAAAGCCAAAATTGCTTTCTCGTTCAAATGTAGGTTTAGCCTCAGCTAGAAGCTCTTTACATATCGCATCGCGACCGCTGACAGCAAACGTGCAAGCCAGCATCCACCGTGCTTCATTGGTTAGATTACTTAGTCCTCTCAAACGGTTCATACCGCTCAGATCCGGCGTATTTGCCAGCGCCATCGTGTACAAGCGGTAAGCCTGATCCATTTGCGTATAGCGATTACCTTCCGAATCCCAGTTGCGCGAAGCCTGTTTCTGGTATTCAAGCCATTTGCTAAGCACATTTGCCGAAATGTCGTATCCTTTGTTTTTCGCTTCAGTAAGGAACGCACCGGCGTAAGAAGTTACCCACGCATCGCTTGTTTTGCCTCCCTGCCAGTAAGTGAATCCACCGTTAGCCATTTGCAGCCCATATACCTTCTGAATTGCATTCTGAACAGCTGTTTTCATCTCCTTCGTTTCCACTTCATTCAAAGGAACCAATGCGCTCAGATACAATTGCGGATAAGCTTTTGAAATAATCTGTTCAGCGCATCCGTGCGGATAACCAATCAGATAATTCAGTCTTGCTGCAAGGTTAATGCCCGGCATTCCTGATGCCGAGAACGAAACAGAGCGGTTGGTCGATTCGTCAGGGAAGTTCCAGGATAGCGTGCCGCTTTCATTCCCCTGAAGTGTTTTTTCTATTGTGGATACCACAGGCAGATTCGGGTTGCTCACGTTCAGCTCAATTGTTTCTGTGAACGTTTCGCTTCCTGTTTTCGAAGTAATCGAAACCACCTCAGTACCACATTTAACACCCGCTTTAAGTTTAAAGAACAGTACTTTGTCTTCAGGCGCTTTCACGCTTACCTGCTGACTAGCATTTCCGCTTATACTTAGAATACCGTTTTTCGTTTTCACCGAAACCGATACAGAAGATATACCCTTTTCTGTTACAAACAAGTTCACAGGAAGCCACATCTCGTCTTCCGGAGCAGCAATACGCGGAAGGGTAGAAAGCGTCATGATTGAATTCTTGACCTCTACACTCTTCTCGCAGTTACCATAAGCCCCTGTCTGATTTCCGGCTACCACCATCACACGAACAGCACCCACATAAGCCGGAAGCTTGATGTTATGATTTGCTTTTTTGCCTTTACTCAAGGAGAAAGGACCCATGAAACGTACTGCCGGCTTGAAGCGGTTTGCATTATTGCGCGATGTGTTTTTTAGTTCCTGGTCACCACCAATAGAAAGAAGCTGGTTCAATGATCCCGCATAAGCACCCATCACCCAGTTGTATACATCCCAGGTTCTCACACCCAAAGCCTCTCTGGCATAGAAGTCAGGCCATGGGTTCGGTGTGCGGAAAGCCGTAAGATCAAGCAGACCTTCATCTACAATAGCCAGCGTATAGGTCATTTCATCACCGCTTTTTTCGCTTACTGTAACCGTGAATGGTTGTTCCGGTTTCAGTGCAGCCGGCATAGCTATCTGAGGTTCCAGATGTGTTTTCTGGTTCTCTACAGCAACAGGCTGAATTCCGTACAACCGGATAGGCAGATCATTATCTTTCTGTCCGTAAGGTTGCAGCATTGTGATATGTATATACACGTTTGGAGCCATCTCACCGGTGACAGGAAGTTCGAATTGTGTTTCTTTGCCCGCTTTTGTTTCAACCCAGCGTTTATCAAGCACCTGCGATCCGTTTTCTACCGAAATAAGAGCACGTCCGTCTGATGCTTTCGGAAGAGTAATTTTCATTACATCACCCACCTTGTAAGTCCGTTTATCGGTCGTGAAGTTAAGCATGGTGATCCCGTCAGGATCCTGCATAGCAGCCTGTTCACGCCATTCCGGCCAGTCCATATAAACCACTTTTCCCGTTGCATGACCGCTGCGCAGATCTTTCACGTAGATCAGGAAGCGGCCCCATTGCGGATATTTAATTTCAAAAGTTTTCGACACAGGGTTTGCTCCCGTTTTGTAAGTCACGCGCGAAAGTTCCTGTTTGTTTACTCCGCTCATATACGAAGCCAGAGAACTGTTGTCTTTCTCCCACCACCAGCTCCAGTCCAGTTTGTAAATAGTCAGTTCAACCTCACCTTCAACAGGCTTGCCTTTGGCATCTACCGTTACAATATTTATCTTGTTTTTAGTGTCCGTAGTAAGCGTTTGATCCTGCCCTAAACCAACGACTTCAATGCCGGCATAAGAGGTGAACGGCGAATACGGATAAGTTTGTATATAAGTACTGAAATCACCACCGTCTTCGTAAACACGCGAAATGAAATTGGCATTCAGCATTCCCGGCGCATTCGGAGTCGATGGCAGCTTTGCTGTAAAGTTTACATCGCCCTGCGCATTGAGTTTACCCTCAAAAATCGTTTGCGAAAGATTATCAAAAGTTATGGCAGGATTCAGGAAAGTATAGTTCGGAAACTGTTTAAAGTTGCCGTTTGTAGCCGAAAGTTTCAGTTCAACAGAAGCCTTCAGGTTTGAAGCTGGCATACCCATCAGCCACGATGATTTAAGCGACATCGGCTGCTCTTTTTTTGCAGCAGATATTATATCGCTCTGTGGATTCAGATCAATTTTCAGACGATTCGGTTTTATTGCTTCAATACGTATTGTTTTAGCAAAAGTCACACCACCCACTTTTACATAAGCTTCCCAGCGTCCTGTCGGTGCATTTGCTTCGGTCGCCGTTTTGAAAGAGTAGAATCCGTTCAGGCCGTCAGTGCTGACCATTTTTTTGAAAAACTTACCCGTAGGTGTATACATTTCAAAAACCACAGGGTGGCCTTTAGGAAGCGGATTTGCTTTGTCGTTCAGAATGAATCCCACGAAAATAGAATCTCCG
>JBOFDD010000263.1:0-11596 GCA_051646645.1 Bacteroidales bacterium
TCCCCCTGCTCAATGGTTTTTTTCGAACAAGCAGATACACAAACACCATAATACCGTAAATAGCGACCGGCACAATGAAATAAAAATAGAAAGGATGTCCTGAATAGAATACCCACTCTCTGATTTTACCGATCTCTCCCAGCAGATAGCGGAAAGGCAGACAGATTGCGGCACTCACAATCCCAATCAAAATGGCAAGAAAATATATTTTCGTATCTCGAATTCGCAGATTCATTCTGTATGCAGTTTAGGTATAGACTACAAACAAGCCGTTTCTACAAATAGTTTATCAATAAAACAAAAACATCAACAGTTATAAGCATTATTGAAAAAAGAGATTTACTATATATTATTCAAAATTCGCTTGAATGACACTTCCTTTGTTATTGGTAATAGGTAATTTCTCTTTTAACAACTTCTGTCCCCTCATTTGTATCCCAGTCAATGAAACCCTCTACAGTAGATTCTTTACGAATCCAGTTGTTCTGAGGGTCAAGATCATAAATTGAAGTCATAGATCCTATTTCATCCTGAAGTCCATCAAGGTGATTAATTGAAGT
Organism: Bacteroidales bacterium; assembly: GCA_051646645.1. Taxonomy (GTDB): domain Bacteria; phylum Bacteroidota; class Bacteroidia; order Bacteroidales; family UBA7332; genus UBA7332. Next base: position 561 of record JBOFDD010000263.1, read on the forward strand.
CAGGAAATTACGGGAATTATATTTGTAATGCAGCTGCTTTGAAAGATCCCCCGATTGAATAAGAGATAATACAAAACCATCGCTGTTAAATTTCTTAACCTCTTGAAAATTTCTTCCTTCCTCTTTGGTTGCAGAAATTACTTCACTAAAAGCTCCATTCGAATGAAATGAATAAGCAGTGCTAATTTCGCTTTTCACTCCAAACTCATCTATTCTCACCAGAGCTGTCTTAGGATATAGCGAAACTCCGTAGACATACTCTGTTTCAGTGACTTCATAATCGCTAACGCAAGATACCAGAAGTCGGTCTGCATCCCATCCCATACTGAAACTACCATCTGACGCCTCAACATACTTCAGATTTTTAATCAACAAAGGAGAATTTGGTTTAACATCTAAATCAAAGATGGCATATCTTTCGTCATTTCCATAATGAAACGTATAAGAAACAATATTCTCGTTATGTTCAAAAACATTTATTCGAATCAATTGCTTTTGGTTGTATTCATAAGAATAAGATCTGCTTGCCTGAGGCAACCATCGGGATGGTGATTTTAAATTTTCGAAATCGTCAACAGGTATAAACTTCTCAATATTACCATTACGATCATAGAATGACTCAGAAAGGATGTATCTCATTCCCTCAAACTCCATATATTCTGTAATTTTCGATATTGCCCCATTTAGACCCTGTTTCTGAAGTGTTGGCTTATCCCAATAGGATCCAAAAGATGAAGTATATTCCAGTTTCTCATCCGAACACGATAAAAACATCAGTAAGGAGAGAATAATTAAACTCATTGATTTGTTCATAATTTATTATAATATTGAAAAATCCGCCTGACAAATATCAGGCGGATTTGTTATTTTATTCAGCGTGTTTGCTGATTAAAAGTTTGGGAAGATATTTGATCCAAAAATTGCATCAAACTGATCCTGTGTAAAGAAAAGGAAATCGTATTCATACTTATTCCCTTGCGGATCTGTGTGTTTTGAGATCAATTTTGGCATCCCTGAACGGTCAACATCAGCCGCTGTAAGTCCTGTATTGATAAGAGAGATCATGCGCATGTTCTCTTTATTCAATTGAGGGAAAGAGCTAAGTTTATTGTTGTCAAGAATTAAGCAATCAAGATTCGTCATTGACTCAATATCTGCCTTATTAATTGACGTAAATTTGTTTCCTCTGATATGGATTGTTGTATATTTAGGAGAAATCAATTCATCAGGAAAAGTTGTAAATGCACAATTATCTGCAAAAACACCTCTCATATAAGAAGACTGACTGCCATAACTTACCGCTTTCAAAGTAGCAGGAAGGACTGACAGGTTCTTGTTGTTTGAAATATCCAGCGTAGAGATACGGAATAGTTTATCAAACACATCAGGAAGAGCTGTGATCTGAGTCCCTGCAATACGCAACCATGTAAGCTGATCAAGATTCGCAATAGTAGCCGGAACGCCTGAAATATTCTCATCAATAATATCCAACGAGCGCATATCAGGCTGAACAGACAATACTTCAGGATATGAAGTGAATGCATTATTCTGTAAGAAAACTGATTTCAGATCCATCTTTTTCATTGATTCAGGAAGAGAAGACAGATTCGTGTTACGGATCATCAAGCCTCCGATTTTCGACACACCAAAGTTCTCAGGAAGCTCTTCAAGATCATTATCACAGATAATCAAATTTTCAAGAGAAGGAATATTGATGATTGCAGAAGATAGTTTCTTCATTGGTTTGAAAGTACTGTCCAATGTCAGACAACTCAGATACATCGGGTTATCATATTCATCAAGTTCAAACTCCAGACCTTCCCATTTCCCCCATTCAGTCTTCGCATTCCAGGTAGCAGGCCAAAGCGAGCTATCATGTCCGAAAGCTTCTGTACAAATAGCGTACAACGAGTTACGAAGATTATTCGGAGCTAAAATATTTTTAACGTTGATCGGCATAACGAAATCACTAATAAGACCAGATTCTACTACAAAAGTATTGTTTTTGTCAGGCTCTGTTGTGGCGATTAATGTCGCAGTATTATCAAACGCAAGATAACGCACAAGACGGTAAGCACCTTCCTGAAGGTAAACCACACGTGAAGTCAAGGAATCAGATGTCCCAGTCATTGATAAACTTGGTAATTCAATACGCTCTCCGTCTTTCTCAAGAGTAATTTTCACCGAAGCAATATCTTCAAGATCTTTAATATCATAAGTAGTAATCTTTAGAAATTTAAAGCTCACTCCTCCCTGATTTGCTTCCATTCCAACTTCTGCAATATCATCATTACATGAAGTGGCAAGGAATGTCATGCTGCACAGAAGCAGCATGAACATATATAATTTATTTAATCCTTTGATCATTCTATTAAATTTGCAATTTATTTTATCAATCGTTTAACGGACAATCCGGAACACGGTTTGGCACATTTGTAAATCCTGGTTTATTTCCTTTTGAATCTTTAATACCATCCTGGTTAAAGATAAATGTAAAAGGGCTCCAACATCCCAGATACGGATGTTGCAAAATCCACTCCGGAAGTGCACCTGACAAGAAATTGTAGTTTAACGACAATATTTTAAGATTCGGCATTGATCCGACCGGAACATCCGGAATTGACCCTTCAAAGTAATTTGTAGCTAACCCCAGGTACTCAAGATTATCCAATGTAAACAACTCAGCCGGTAGCTCTCCTGTCAGACCAGGAATATCGCCATAAGTAAGGTCTTCAACATTATTACGACGACATCCAATCATTGAGAATGCTTTTAGATTAGGCAAATCTCTTAAGATATCCATTGGAATTTCAGACAAGTGATTTGAACTGATATTCAACTCCTCTAATGATTTCATCTGACTCATTTCTTTTGGTAAACTTGAAATACCATAAGCAAAAAGATCAAGAATTTTCAGATTTTGCAGCTCACAAACTTCAGGTGTTAACTCAATGCTCTTTAGGTGACTGTTTGCATTACTTCTAACAGCTAAGTATTCGAGCTTTGTCAGAAATTTCACCTGATACGGAAGTGATTCTTTTGTATCAATAATGAAAATATTAAGACCAGTCACACGGTATTCAGTTTCTCCTTCTTTACCATTCTCAACAGGCATCTCTGCCAAACGAACAACATCCCAGTTAAGCATGCTCTTACCTGAAAGAGATGGGTCTGCAGTACGAAGTGTTCGACAAATAGCAAGAACTGCCAATGAATCTCCTTGTCTTGAAGGAATAATTTTAGGAGCAGCCTGCTGACGAATATTCAATTCTCCCGGAGCAGCTTCTTTATCTTTATCAAGAGCAGGAACCAATTTAACATTAGCTATACGTTCATCAAAGTTAGTGTTAATCCCATAATGCACACGAAGCTTGCGAGGACGAGGAACTGATGAAACGGGAGCATCATTTTTGATAATCTCAACCCATGATGCATTTTGAGGAACCTCAATATTAAAGTCGATATTAGAAGTTACAAGAACATCTACGAAAGCCTTTTCTACTCGTTCATAATCAGGGACAAGATATTCCGGTTCTTCTACACGAATAACTTTTTCATATCCAAACTGCTTTACACTGATCTGACGAGCCTGAGAGCCGCTGTGGAATGTCAGAACCGCATCACGCTCTTTATAAAGATAGCTTGTATCTACACGAAGTTCTACCTCAGTACTACCAAGTCCGTTACCCGGAGAAACCAGACACCACTCGACGTTTGACTCAACAGTCCATGCTTCAGATGCATTGATTTGTATCCCTGCATTTCCACCTTCAGCATTAAACTGAAGTTTAGTTTCCGAAATGCTGAACTCTTCTTTAACCTCGATCTCTTCATTACATGAGTTGGCTGTAAACATCAGAGATGAAATTGCTGCAGTGAAAGCAATATTTCGGAATAATGTATTAATAAATTTCATTGTTTATTTTTTTACGATAGGTAAGTCTTCCTTCGAAGACTTACCCAATATATTAATTTAAACCTTTAACATCCTGATTTTCGTCAAACAAAAAATTAAACTGACCAGTGAGCATTCGATAAAGAATTACCTCAGGTACAGTAATGCTGATATTCGGATTATCATGAATATCCAGATAGTTTAATGTTACAGGGAAATTCAGAACATTACGCACATCATTCCCATGAATATCCAACACACGCAAAGTTGGTTGTTTATTAATATTCTCTGGCCATTCTTTCAGACACTTCTTTCCTGTCACACGATCAAACTGATTAGATACGCGAAGCTCTGCTAACTGACAGTAAAGCACTGAATATGGAAAACGGGCAAAACTATTGTAACTGATATCCAATCCCGTCATAAATGGAAATCGCTCTAAATCGAATGTATTTGGAACATATTTCAGATCATTACCCTTCATTTCTAAAGCTGTAAGTGACTTGAAGTTCGCAATCGATGCCGGTGAAATTGAATCAATTTTATTATTGGATACACGCAAGAAATTTACTGTTGACTCCGTTTCTGAGAATGCTTCAGGTAATTCCGTCAGCTTATTACCATTCAGGTTTAAAATCTCAACATTAACTCCTTTGAAATTATCCGAGAAACGATCTATCAAATTTCCTTCGAAGCTCAATTCTTCTACCTGGAAACGAGAATTTGCTTTAAACATATTCGGAAATACCGTAAGTCGGTTGTTGTCTGCTAACATTTTCTCTAAATCATCTGTAGTAAACCAATTATCAGGAATAGAGGTAAGATGATTATCATTCAACAAACACTGCACTAACGAAACTCCATCTCCGAGCATTGGTAATGATGAAATTTTATTTGCCGAAATATCCAACAGTCCCAGATTTACAAGATTGCTCATATTAGATGGCAACTCTGTAAGAAAGTTCTCGTTCAAATAAATCAGCTGAAGTGTTTTGTTCGAAGGAGAATCGAAGAATTTCTCGAAAGAGGAGATAAATTTAGCTTTATCTAATCCTTTAATTCTTGAGAAGTTCAATGCTATCAAACCTTTCATTCGCGTCACACAGGCAGGTAATTCTTTCATCTCAAGGTTATATAACTCAAGATCTGTCAGATTTTCAAGCTGATCCAATGTTTCAGGGAGGTCTGTCACAAGATTATTAGCAACAGAAAGCATTGTCAGTTCTTTACATTTTGCAATTTCAGGAGAGATACCGGTGATACGGCTTGAATATCCTGTATAGTCGTGTGCAAAATACGGACGTGCATATTTAAGTGGTGCATCAACCGCCTCCGACTTATAGCTCAAAGTGTATTCTTTCCCCTGATACTTAAGACGAGATCTCTCTTTGGCAATATCGAAACGCTGAGCAAAGATATCCACTCCCTGACGTTGCAATTCAGCTTTATCAATAACAACAGTACCCTGAGACGGGTCAATCTGAGCAGCATCAGAGTGGTTCCCTAAATAAAGTGATTGAAGAGCCGTCAGTTGTCCGATTTCATCCGGCACCATGCCTTTAGGATTAAATCCACCAAGATTTATTGATATTACTCGACCTCTCGGATCTGTAGTTACACCTGCCTGAGATCCCCATAAGTCAAGTGGACGTGGTGTTCCATCGCTGTATTTGAATAACCAGTTCGAACCTTCGTTGTAACCCATTCCATTCCAGTACCAGTTTTCACCATCCATTTTTTTCCAGATATTGTATAATGCAATATAGTCACTGAAAGCAGGAGTTAATGGCATATCAATTGACACAGTATCAATGGCATGAATCTTATCTTTAATTTCGATTGAAGAGGGCTGATCAATAACCATAATCAGTTTCTTATTCTTATCAAGAAGTCTTACCTGATTAACCGTGTAGTTGTTCTCACGCAATGAGATCGTATCTGTATGGAAAAAATAATCATTACGTTCTCTCCATGTTTTAAATACATACTCTCTTGTAGGTCCGCTGATTCCTGCTTTCATATCTACCTGAATAGAGGCGATATTATTATAATTAAAATCATCAGGATTATATCCTGCGCGGGCAGGTTGAATATTTGAGAAATCTTTACCAATAATCAAAGACAATTTCCCTTTCAATCGTGCTACAATATCAAGTACTACTGTAGAAAGGTGTTGTTCTTCAACAACGAAATGTGTAGGTTCGTCCGGTTCACCTTCCTGTAAAACAGGAGCCTGATCACCTTCAGTTGTTCCCTCAACATATTCTCCGTAGATACGATATGCTGTAAGCGTATAGTTACCTGTAAGAAGTTGCATCGATTCTGATGTAAGTCCGTACTCAGCAGCTTCATCACTTACTGATAACAGATTCAGTGTTTGAGTAATCTGTCTGTTATCAAACAATAAATCGACTTGTACCTTCTTCGCATCACTCAGGTTTTCTAACTCCGAACCGCCTGTCAAACCTTTCGTTTGAGATTTGCGAAGTTTCAGTTGAAAGTAACCGAAGGTTTGCTTGTCTTTACCCATTTCGTTATCATCCGTACATGCTGGTACTAACAACATACATGCCAGAAGACAAATAACCAGGTTTATATTCTTAAATAAATGTTTCATTGATTCTCTTAAATCAAGGAGAGAGAGTATTCTCTCCTTATTTTATAATTACATTATTAAATAATAATAATCTCTTATTCCGCTGACTGAGCAACTACGAACTCATACAAAGTAACCTGATCTTCGCCAACCCACTCAGTGATAGCTGCCGTTTGCGAACGTTTAGCTCCTGTTGTATTTGGTTTGGTAATTACTTTAATCTTCAGTCCCTCGTCTGTCCATGCAAAATCAATCGTTAGCCATGAATCATCCTGAACTTGTGCTCCTAATTCTTCATGTCCTGAAAGTTGAGAAAATATCTGCTCTCCTCCTGCAGCACTAAAAGAAACTGTTTCAGGAATATCAGACGAGAATGGAGGACGAGTCATCCCTTTTTGTCCAATCAAAACAGCAGCAATTTCATATTCCAGTTTTAACTGTCCACCTTCAAACATATCATCGAACTGAACCGAAGCCGGTGTAACAATCATATACGCATAACGATCCTCAAACTTATCTCCTAAATCATTCATTCTGTCCTGAACACTTAGTTCCAGCTCTTTTGAAATAACCGGTGATTTGCCTGCAAATGGTTCCTGAGGAAAGCCTACATATAACCAGTTTGCCGGACGTTGCATTACGATTCCTCTGCTTGAATGAACAAAATGTACAGCAAAAGGTGCATCCATTATATCGTGATAATCAACAGATGTATACATCTTCATTGGTTTAGCTAAAATTGCTACCGGAACCGGATTCCTGTTCGAGTCGTATGCAGAAGCATCAAAGAGTTGATCCGGATTGTGGTCAATTTCGTATTCGAAATAGTCATTACCCGTACCTTTAAAATCCAGATCCAGAGATAGCTCAGTATTTGTTTGCTTATTGACAAACACAGCTTTTCCGCTTAACGCCTCAGTATCCAACTGATCATTTGTCATATTAAACCATACAACAATATCTGTCAGCAGAGTTGATGCATATTCTTCACTGTTATTTTGTAGTGATACTGAAACCCATTCCGGTAAACTTTTTACTTCCCAACTTGCGTTAGCCACCAAATGGAATGAAGCAACAAATTTATTATTCGAACCTACAGACTTTTCAATCGTGAGTTTTGACACAGGATTTTTGTCTGCATCCAGTGCTTTAAGAACTGTTTCTGCACTAACCTCTAACGCTACATCAAGATCTGAAGAAGCTGCTGCTCCCAACTGGATTGTTGAGTTCATAACTGTCTGATCGAACTTCTTAGGATCAGCAGAAATAATCAATTGAATATCTGTTGGAATACCTTCTTGTGGTTCTTTATCACCTACAGTTGAATATTCAATCCATGCAGGGATGTTTTTAAGCATCCATTTGATATTTGACTTCACGGAGATTGTATCTACAAACTGCCCGCGACCGTTTCCGGCCTGTGGTTTTACTGTCAGATTAAGTTCTGTCTTATCAACAGTTAGAGATGCTTTCTCCGGAAGCTGTGTCAAACGGATTTTCACCGGATTCTCATCGCGAACTGCAATTGTCAATTCTGCAACACGTTCTTTTGTTCCGGTATTTTTATCCCATTCAACAATTACTTTAGATTCACCAGCAACACCTGCACGTGTCATAGGATCAATTTTAATCCATGATGTTGTGCTCAAAGATGCTGTCCAGTCGCCAGCTGCATAAAAAGAGATTGTTTGTGTTCCTTTATCAAGGCTTAGCATAATATCTGAAGCATCAATTCGGGACTGTTCTTTCACAACCTCATCTTTACTACAACCTACAACTATGGTTGTAATTGCCAGCAAAAGGGCAAAAAATAAATTATTTAATTTCATTGTTTTCATTTATATGTACTTAAAAAAGGCTTGTTTCGAAAGCTCTAAAAGTGGTTTCTTTCATAGCGAGCTTTCATTAGATAATAACGGGTTAAAAAAAGATGAGCTCAGGCTCTTAAAAGGTTGGGTTCAATGCTCTGTCCAGAGAGAATGGTGTACCCGTACTGTTGTTTTCGGAATCAACCACTGATTGAGGAACCCATTCCAACAAATATCGGTGTACTCCAAAGAACCTATGGAAGGAACGAAAACATCCAGATAAAGATTAATCATTCTTGCCTCTGTCACATAAAAAGAACGAGAAGTCTCTGCTGCTTTCACATAAACCTGCCCATAAGATAAATCTGGAAATGCAACCTGCTCAAACACCGATACTCCACTCTCAAGAGGATCAATTGCATTGGTATGGAAACGAATTTTCAGATCATATGCTTTATCAAAAGGAGCCTTTACAATAAGCGTACTGTCATCCAGTTTTTCTGACTCAACGAAGAAATTTATGAATTTATCATTGAATGGGAAAGCGGCATACATGCGCATATTTCCGGTAAACTTATTGATATCAAAATCCGGGCACTTGATTATAGAGATACGTGTCTCGTTACCGTAAAGATTCCAGTTCTGCTCTTTTGGAGCTAACAGACGGAGTGTATACTCCAGATTTTCTCCATAAACGATATTATCGTAGTATCCTTTAATTTTAATTTTGCCTGAAAGTTCACCAGCTTTAATCGTAAGATTATTCGTAATAAAATCAAAGTGATACCCTTCTATTGCATTAGATTTATTTGCAACAAGCTCGACAGCATAGTTACGATCAACTGATGATACGTTTGTTGCAGCAATTTCGACTTCATAGTAATTGCCTTCCGCTGTTGTTACAGGCATATATGCCAGTGAATCGGAAAACATTACATAATCGCGGCCACTGTATAAAGCATCTTCATTCGAACAGCTTGAAAAAACTGCTGTAAAAAGAACAAGAAGCATCAGCGGATTGAAGATTATTTTTTTCATCTGCTATATTTAAATAGTTTAATAAACGGCATTCGGAATGCCGCTTATATGATTTACTTTTTATTGCTTGGATTAGGTTGAACAACACCTGAAGAAGCATCAATCTCATGCTGTGGTATAGGCCATGTAAACTCTACACGATCCGGAGTAACTTTTAATTGGTTATTTACCGGACCATCAATCGTATTGTTCTGTTTTTTACGCTCAAACCCTTTACCCCAACGCTTCAAATCAGCCAAACGGAAACCTTCCATAATAAGCTCTTTAAAACGCTCTTCTCTTACAGCTTCAATAATGGCTGCATCATCATGAGACGCTGCCCCGTAATTCATAATGCGTTTTTTTCTTAATGAAGTCAGTGCCTGATTAGCCAGTCTGGTTTCTCCCATTTCTGCACATGCTTCAGCATAATTCAGATATACTTCTGACAAACGAAGCACTTTAGGCATATTCACGAAATAACGTCCGTTACCTGCATCAATATCAGGGTTACCCGGATATTTATTAATGATTGTTGCTTCGAACTGTCCCGGATAACCTGTTCTCACGTTTACGAAATAAGCATAATAACGTGTATCTGCATTATCGTATTTATTGAGAACTTCCTGACCGGGAATATAATCCGGATAGTATCTGTTACTGTTAAAGCCAAGGAAAATACGACCTAATGATCCACCACGATCGGTGTTGCTCATCGCAATTTTCCAGATGATTTCTTTAGATTCATCATAACGCCACATCACTTCATACTCAGACAATTTTTGTCCTGTTTCTTCATCAATATAAGCTTTACGCGTAGCATCTGCCAGCTGATAGTAATTTTGTTCGATCACCTTTTCAGCATATTCCTTTGATTTCGCATACTCTTTCATATAAAGATAAATACGTGATTTCAAAGCCCAGATAGCTCCTTTTGTAAAGTATACCGCATCTGCACCTTCACGCGTATTTAACTTTTCAGCCATATCCAGATCAGCCAGAACAAATGCATATGAATCTTTAAGTGATGCGCGTGCCAAAGGTTTATCAGCACCTCTGTAAGTATCAACCAAGGAAATACCTAACTGAGTATCTGCCTTAGCCGGATCATAAGCCTCACAGAACATGCGGATCAGATCAGCATATACAATAGCGCGTGCAAAGTGAACATCAGCAAGACGTCTGTTGTATACATCCCAGTCTGCTTTCGTTTTCAGAGTTGACTCAACCTGACCTTTATAATCCATAAAGAAGTTACAACGTGAAGCAATTTTATAAAGCCCGCCGTATACTCCTTCTACATATGAATCGTTCGGACGAACATCCCAACGATAGAAATCACCGTAAGTATTGGTAAAACCTTTGACAGCGTACACATAATCAGATTGCAAGTCAGGTGCAATAGTCAAAGCCCCGCTATATAATCCACTATTTTTAAATCCACTGTAAATACCTAATACAACTTCGCCGGCTTCGCGCAAATCTGTCATTGCTTCCTCTTCCGGAATTGCTGTATCCGGATATCTTGTAAGGAAATCGCTACATGCAGTTGTGACAACCGTTAGTGCAATCAGTGTATATAATTTTATCTTATTCATTTTTTATCTTTTTGATTTGATTTCCGGATTAGAATGTCACCTCAACACCAAAAGAGAACTGACGAGACAACGGATAACTTGCTGCATACATATTTGAGCTTGACTCAGGGTCCATTCCTGTA
>JBOFDD010000264.1:0-1959 GCA_051646645.1 Bacteroidales bacterium
ATATTATTTTCGATCCAAACGTACTGCCTGTTGCCACAGGTATCGAAGAGCACCGCACATACGGGATCGACTTTATCCGTGCTACGGAATGGATAAAAAAGAACCTTCCGGGAGCTAAAGTGAGTGGTGGATTAAGCAACCTGTCATTCTCATTCCGCGGAAACAATTATATACGTGAGGCGATGCACTCCGTGTTTTTATACCATGCCATCAAAGTGGGTATGGATATGGCAATCGTTAATCCGGCTGAAGCTGTTAACTATAATGATTTGTCGCCTGAACTGCTTGAGGCTATCGAAGATGTTATTCTTAACCGCAAGGAGGATGCAACAGAGCGTCTGATTGAGCTGGCCGAGAAGGTTAAAAACGAAAGCACCGGTACGACCATTGTTGCAGCACCTGATGCATGGAGAAGCGGCAGCGTGGAAGAAAGACTTATACATGCTTTAATTAAGGGTAACGGAGATTATCTGGTAACAGATATTGAAGAAGCTCTTGCCAAATATCCGAGAGCCATCGATCTGATTGAAAAGGTTTTGATGGAAGGTATGAATGAAGTAGGTGCACGCTTTGGTGAAGGTAAAATGTTCCTGCCTCAGGTTGTAAAAACAGCACGCACAATGAAACGTGCAGTATCTGTTCTTGAGCCTGTTATTCAGTCACAAAAAGCAAGTGGCAGCGAAGGTAAAGCGGGAAAAATTATTTTAGCAACAGTCAAAGGCGATGTACACGATATCGGTAAAAACATTGTTGGAGTAATCCTTGCCTGCAACAATTATGAGGTGATTGATCTGGGAGTAATGGTACCTCATGAGAAGATAGTTGAAGAAACTCTGAAACATAAGCCTGATTTTGTGGGACTGAGCGGTCTGATCACACCTTCACTTGAGGAGATGTGTGTTCTGGCACGTATGTTTCAGGAAAAAGGGATAACCATACCTATCCTGATCGGAGGTGCAACAACGTCTAAACTGCATACTGCTGTAAAGATCGCTCCCCTTTATGATCATGGTGTTATTTACGGTAAAGATGCGTCTCAGATGCCGGGAATCCTTTCAAAATGGATGAATCTGGATCAACGCGCAACACTGCTTGAAGAGTTCAAGAAAGATTATGAATACCTGCGTCGTCAGTACGAAGCGCCTAAAGCTCAGCTGACTCCTCAGGAACAACTTTTACTACGTCATAAGATTGACTGGAATAACTTTACACCAACAGCTCCTAAAGTAACAGGAGAAACAACTGTAACTGTAAGTGTAAAAGAAGTACTTCCATATATCAACTGGAGATTCTTCTTCCACACATGGAGATTTAATGCCCGATTTGCTGAAATAGTAAATATACATGGCTGCGATGGTTGCCGTGCCGAATGGCTTTTGTCTTTCAGTGGTGAAGACCGCAATAAAGCATCCGAAGCTCTTTCTTTGTATCGCGATGCTGAGAAAACTTTACAGGAGCTGATCGAACGCAAAATTGAGATCGGGGCAATTTATAGTATCCTGCCTGCAAGAGCGCATGTAGAATCTATTTTGTTCGAAACCGGAAAAGGAAATATTGAATGGAAATTTGAAAGACAGCGAAGAGCTAACGATCAGGGCAAATGTCTGTCACTAGTTGATTTTGTTTCCCCTGATTCAGACTATGTCGGAGCATTTGCCGTAAGTGAAGGACCAGCATATGAAGCTCTGATTGAGCAGAACCGCAAAGAGGGCGATGATTTCAAAACGATGTTGCTTCAGACTCTGGCAGACAGACTTGTCGAAGCTGGTGCTGAATGGCTACACGAAAAGATCAGAAAAGAATTCTGGGGATATGCCATAGAGGAAAATCTGACTATTGACGAAATGTATAAAAGCAGATATCAGGGTATTCGCCCTGCTGTTGGATATCCATCGATTCCGGATCAGAAATCAATTCATATATTAAAAGAACTGATTGACCTGTCGAAGATTGGTATTC
>JBOFDD010000265.1:0-3642 GCA_051646645.1 Bacteroidales bacterium
AGTGTAAACTGTCTGTCGTTCCGATGAAAGGCTGGAAGAGATCTATGAATTACGAGGAGACAGGGCTTCAATGGATTCCGGCTTCTCCACACATTCCTCACCCTCATTCCGCAGTCTTTTATCCGATTTCAGGTATTGTTGGCGAATTAGGAGTTATTTCAATAGGAGTTGGATATACCATTCCTTTCCAGATGTTTGCCACTGATTCTATTCCGGCGGATAAGCTTGCTGATAATCTGAATAATCTGAATATTCCGGGTGTTCATTTCAGACCAATACACCTGAAACCGTTCTATTCTGTTGGTAAAGGCGAAAAATACCAGGGTGTACAGGTACATATCATGGATTATGAGAAAGCTCCGCTGTCAGATATTCAGTTTTATGTAATGCAGGAAATGTATAAAATGAATCCGAAACTGGATTTCTTTAATAAATGCGAGAAAAGCCGTAATAATATGTGGGATAAAGTATCAGGGTCTGATTTTATCCGCAAAGAATTCGGAAAAAGATATCAGTATGATGATATCAAAGCATACTGGCATAAGGATGACGAGTCATTTAAAGCTAAATCACATAAGTACTGGCTCTATAAATAGAGCCGGTACTGAAAATAAATAATAACTAATACCATATGTATATGAAACAACAGCCAAAAAGACTTTTATCATTGGATGTATTGAGAGGTATTACGATTGCAGGAATGATTATGGTTAATAATCCCGGAACATGGGGCACCATGTATGCGCCGCTGAAACATGCGCAGTGGGATGGACTGACCCCTACAGACCTGGTATTTCCGTTCTTTATGTTTATCATGGGAGTTTCAACGTTTCTTTCTCTCTCGAAGTTTAATTTCCAGTGTTCAGCCGATTTCCTGAAAAAGTTGATAAAACGAAGTGCAATCATCTTTTTAATAGGGATGGCGATAGGATGGTTTTCGATAGTATGCTATTCTACATTCGATATAGGTGATACGTCGCAGACCATGTGGCAACGGTTTGTCTCTAACGTATTTCCTTATGAGCGGATTCGTATATTGGGTGTAATGCAGCGATTAAGTCTCTCGTACTTTTTTGCCTCATTGATCATCGTGACTGTGCCAATGAGGCATATCGTTAAAGTGATCGCCGGAATACTGATATCGTATTTTTTGATTCTTTTCTTTGGCAACGGGTTTGTCCTTTCGGAAGATAATATTATTGCGGTTGTTGACAGAGCCGTGCTTGGAGTTAACCATATGTATAAAGAAACTTTGCCGGATGGAGCTCGTATTCCTTTTGATCCGGAAGGGTTGCTGAGTACAATCCCATGCGTTGCACACGTACTGATTGGATTTATGTGTGGAAAACTGATGAAAGATAATCCGGACATAAATGCAAAAGTTGAGAAATTGCTTCTCTGGGGTACAATCATGGCATTTGGTGGCATGCTTCTTTCATATGGTTGTCCGGTAAATAAAAAAATATGGAGTCCTACTTATGTTCTGGTAACGTGCGGATTTGCTTCTCAGTTATTAGGAATTCTGATATGGATTATCGATATAAAAGGAAAAAATAAATGGTCCGTATTTTTTGAAACGTTTGGGGTTAATCCACTCTTTATGTATGTGATGGGAGGATTCCTTGCTATCTTGTTTGGAAGTATACGCTTCTGGTCGGGTGATGAAATTGTAAGTATTAAGGGATTTATTTTTAATGCATTTCAATCCTTCTCGCCTGATGTTTATTTCGCATCGTTCCTGTATTCAGTGTTCTTTGTCGCAATAAACTGGCTGATAGGCTCGTATTTATACAGACATAAAATTTATATAAAGATATAGAACGAAACAGCTAAAATCAACAATAAATACAGATATCCTTACCTTCAGGGTAAGGGTGTAAAATATATAACGTGAAAAATTGATCTAAATATGATTTTGATTGCAGATAGTGGTTCTACGAAGACGTCATGGGCCCTTGTGGATCAAGGGGGAATGGTCTTTGAATACACAACATTAGGAATTAATCCTTTTTTTCAAACATGCGAAGAGATTCAAGAGGATTTGAATAAGAATCTTTATCCAAAAATAAAGCAGATAAACGTCGATGAAATTTTCTTTTACGGAGCGGGATGTGCTACACCTGAAAAGAAAGAAGTTGTAGCGAGTGTTTTACGATCGTTCTATCCAAAGGCGATAACACATGTTGAAAGCGATTTGCTTGGAGCAGCCAGATCGTTGTGTAAAACAACACCCGGAATAGCTTGTATTCTGGGTACGGGTTCTAACTCCTGTTTCTACAATGGTGAGACGATCATTAAGAATGTATCTCCTTTGGGATATATTCTGGGTGATGAAGGTAGTGGAGCTGTATTAGGAAAGTTATTTGTTGCAGACTGTCTGAAGAATCAGATGCCTGCACGCTTTGTGGATCGTTTCTACAAACGGTTTGAGCTTACTCCGGCTATAATTCTGGATAAAGTATATAAGCAGCCGTTCCCGAATCGTTTTCTGGCAAGTCTTTCCATCTTTCTGAGTGAGAATATATCGGAGCATGAAATACAGGATCTGATTTACAAAGGATTTGTAGATTTCTTTAATCGTAATGTGAAACAATATGATTATGAGAATTATATGGTCAATATTGTTGGATCAATTGGTTATCATTTTTCCGAAATATTGAAAGATGCAGCTGAAGAGACCGGAGTGACCATAGGGACAATTGAAAAAAGTCCGATGCGTGGTTTAATTGAATATCATACTAAAAAATAAAATCAAAGATGGCTTTTCAGAAAATAACAGAATCATCATCGTTGTATAATGATCTTGATAAAATGTCAGTGTCAGAATTGCTTTATAATATCAATCAGGAAGATCAGAAGGTTGCACTGGCAGTTAAAGAGGTAATCCCTCAGATCGAAAAACTGGTTGAAGGTATTGTAGAGCGAATGAAAAAGGGAGGACGAATATTCTATTTAGGAGCAGGTACAAGCGGACGATTAGGTGTGCTGGATGCATCGGAAATTCCTCCGACTTTCGGAATGCCGAATACGCTGGTAATTGGTCTGATTGCAGGTGGCGACAAAGCCCTTCGTAACCCCATCGAGGCAGCTGAAGATAATCCTGAAAGATCCTGGGAAGAGCTGGAAGCTCACGGTATTAATGAGCTGGACACAGTTATCGGTATTGCAGCCTCCGGAACAACGCCTTACGTGATTGGAGCTTTGGAAAAGGCGCGTGAAAGAGGTATTCTTACAGCCGGAATTTCCTGTAATCCTGACTCTCCGGTTTCGCTTGCTGCTGAAATTGCAATTGAACCGATCGTAGGACCGGAATTTGTAACTGGTAGTACGCGCATGAAATCCGGTACAGCTCAGAAGCTGATCTGTAATATGATTACAACTTCAACCATGATCCAACTTGGTAGAGTAAAAGGGAATAAGATGGTTAATATGCAGCTTACGAATAAGAAGCTGGTTGACCGGGGTACCCGCATGATTGTTGAGGAAACAGGACTTGATTATGAAAAAGCAAAGAACTTACTGCTTCTTCATGGATCGGTCAAGAAAGCAGTAGACAGTTTAAATGATAAATAAAGTGGTTTTTTCCATGTGTAAAGGAGAGTGTTCTGCGAGAGAACATTCTCCTTTTTTACTTTAAAGAAA
>JBOFDD010000266.1:0-7427 GCA_051646645.1 Bacteroidales bacterium
TTTACCGAATATTACATATAAGTTGTGCATACGCTGATTGAGTATTAAAAGATTAGATGCCTTTAAGATGCTATATTTCAGTAATATGCGCAACTTTTTAAGAGCCATTTTATTGTCTTTTTAATTCCGCCAACGGGTAGAGATATTTAAAATTCCCTATCCTATCTTTCTGGGGCTTATTGCCCAGAACATTGTGAATGTTACCGATACCGCTTTTCTCGGACGTGTAGGCGAAATTGAATTAGGAGCATCGGCTCTTGCCGGAGTCTGCTACATTGCCCTGTTCATGATCGCCTTTGGGTTCAGCCAGGGTTCACAAATACTTATCGGACGCAGAAATGGAGAGAAGCGTTACACGGCAATCGGTGAGATCTTCTTCCATGGCGTTATCTTTCTGATGCTTCTTGGCATCCTCGTCTTTGCAGCTGTTCAGGCATTCGGTCGCGATGCAATGTATACTTTTATGAATTCAGAAGCTATTGCCGATGCCGCTACCCGATTTCTGGATGTGCGCATCTGGGGTATATTCTTTGTATTCCCGAATGTCATGTTTCGTGCGTTCTTTGTCGGAATACAACGCACAAAAGTACTTTCAGCCAATGCTATAGTTATGGCAGTTGTCAATATCATACTTGATTACGGACTGATTTTCGGAAATCTGGGACTTCCCGAAATGGGACTGGAAGGAGCAGCTCTTGCTTCCGTTATTGCCGAAGGTGTATCGCTGTTGTTCTTTGTTATCTACCTCATTGCCGCTGTCGACTGGAAGAAATATGGCTTCAAATGGGAGCTGAAATACGATCTGAAAGTAATCCGTTCAATGCTGGACGTTTCAGTATTCACCATGCTTCAATCCTTCGTTTCACTTTCCACCTGGTTCCTGTTCTTTGCCTTCGTGGAAAAACTTGGTGAACGTCCGCTTGCTGTTTCCAATATTGTACGCAGTCTTTATATGATTCTACTCATGCCAATTCAGGCACTTAGTGCAACATCCAACACCATGATCAGTAATGCGATTGGAGCAGGCGATACGGATAAAGTACTAAAGATTCTGATGAAAATTATTCGGATGGCTTATTACATTCTCATCCCGATATCATTAATCATCGTGCTATTTCCTAAAGCATTTCTGTCAATCTACACCACCGATCCGACATTAATTGCTGACTCCATAGAACCAACCTGGGTTTTGATAGGCGGACTACTGTTCGCTGCTGCCGGAAGCATCATGTTCAATGCCATTTCCGGTACCGGAAACACAAGGTCATCCCTCTTTTTTGAAGTCGTTTCGCTGGTTGTTTACACCGGGTATATGTGGTACGTTATCTATGAACTACGATCATCTGTTGCTGTATGCTGGACGACTGAACTGGTCTACTGGCTGGTATTGATGGTGACCTGCTACCCCTATCTTCTTAGTGGTAAATGGAAAGACAGAAAGATTTAATAGATTCTAATCGTGAAAGTTTAAACCTTTCACGCTTTTTTTTATCTTTGCGGTTTAAGAAAAAGAATTTGTAAATACAAGTATATTACTATGTTTGAAAATTTAAGTGACAGACTCGAGCGGTCGTTTAAAATATTAAAAGGTGAAGGACAAATCACCGAAATTAACGTTGCCGAAACATTAAAAGACGTACGTCGTGCGCTTTTGGATGCCGACGTTAACTACAAAGTCGCAAAAACATTCACAGACACTGTTAAAGTAAAAGCTTTAGGGCAAAACGTTTTGACAGCTGTTAAGCCAAGCCAGTTGATGGTAAAAATCGTTCATGACGAATTGGTGGCTTTGATGGGTGGTCAGACTGTAGATATTAATCTCGATGGAAAACCGGCAATCATCCTGATGTCTGGTCTTCAGGGTTCGGGTAAAACTACTTTCTCGGGAAAACTTGCTCAGCTTTTAAAAACAAAACGTGGTAAAAAACCTTTATTGGTTGCTTGTGACGTTTACCGTCCGGCTGCGGTTGACCAGTTGAAAGTATTAGGTGAACAAATTGGTGTACCTGTATATGCTGAACCGGGAAATACAAACGCTGTAGCAATTGCTCAAGCGGGTGTACAATACGCAAAAGCAAACAACTACGATCTTGTAATTGTCGATACTGCAGGACGTCTGGCTATTGATGAGCAGATGATGACTGAGATTGCTGCAATAAAAACAGCATTAAATCCTCAGGAAACATTATTCGTTGTAGACTCAATGACAGGTCAGGATGCTGTAAATACAGCTAAAGAATTCAACGACCGTCTTGACTTCGATGGGGTTGTTCTTACTAAATTAGACGGTGACACTCGTGGTGGTGCTGCTCTTTCTATCCGTACTGTCGTTACTAAGCCAATCAAGTTTGTTGGTACCGGTGAAAAGATGGAAGCACTTGATGTATTCCACCCTTCACGTATGGCTGACCGTATCCTTGGTATGGGTGATATCGTTTCGTTAGTTGAACGTGCACAGGAACAATACGACGAAGAAGAAGCTCGTCGCCTTCAAAAGAAAATCGCTAAAAATCAGTTTGACTTTAACGATTTCCTTAGCCAGATCAACCAGATCAAAAAAATGGGTAACCTGAAAGAACTTGCTTCAATGATCCCTGGTGTTGGTAAAGCGATTAAAGATCTTGATATTGACGACAACGCATTCAAAAGCGTAGAAGCAATTATCTATTCTATGACTCCGGACGAAAGAAGCAATCCGCAAATCATCAATGGCTCACGCCGTCAGCGTATTGCCAAAGGTAGCGGTACTACGATTCAGGAGGTAAACAGACTATTAAAACAATTTGAAGATACACGTAAGATGATGCGCATGATGACAAACATGAAAGGCGCAGGAAATCTTATGAAGAAACTTAAATAAGATTTATCAGGAAAGAGTCACAAATAATCACTTTATTTGTGACTCTTTTTGTTTAGGATCCGTCCTGACCTATCCATTTTACTGAAACTGATAAAAAAGCGAGTATATGAAATTAATCGACGGAAAGGCTATTGCCGATCAAATTAAACTCGAAATTGCCGAAGAGGTAAAACAAATTACTGCTGACGGAGGTAAAAGACCTCACCTTGCAGCAATCCTTGTCGGAACCGACGGAGGAAGCGAAACCTATGTCGCTCACAAAGTGAAAGCCTGCGAACAGGTTGGTTTTAAATCAACACTGATACGTATGGACAGTTCTGCAACAGAAGAGGAACTACTTGAGAAAGTAGCCGAACTGAATGCCAACACTGACGTTGACGGGTTTATCGTACAGCTACCTCTGCCTAAGCATATCAACGAGCAGAAAATTATAGAGGCTATTGACTTTCGCAAAGATGTCGACGGATTCCACCCGATCAATGTAGGACGCATGTCAATCGGACTTCCTTGCTTTGTTTCAGCTACACCGGCAGGTATTCTCGAGCTGCTTGCCCGCTACGAAATCGAAACAGCAGGAAAACATTGTGTTGTACTGGGTCGGAGCAATATCGTTGGTAAACCAGTTGCATCACTCATGATGCAGAAAGGGTATCCGGGTAACGCTACAGTTACCGTTTGTCACAGCTATTCTAAAGATCTGGTTGAACAATGCCAGTCAGCAGATATCATTATCGCAGCCTTAGGTGTTCCTGAGTTTCTGAAAGCAGAAATGGTAAAAGAAGGTGCAGTTGTTATCGATGTGGGTACTACACGTGTTCCTTCAACTGAAACAAAATCCGGATTCAAACTAACAGGTGACGTCAAATTTGATGAGGTAGCACCAAAATGCGCTTACATTACTCCTGTACCGGGAGGTGTTGGTCCAATGACTATTGTTTCTTTAATGAAGAATACATTATTAGCAGGAAAAAAAGCTATTTACAAATAATAGCGAAACTCTCATATTTAAACCGGAACCTGACTCATACAGGTTCCGGTTTTCTTATTTTCCGGCAACAAGCCTGTAAACAATCTATATATTTATCTCATAAGGCGACTTTATACAGACACGTAACTTATTTAAGTTAAGCCATATAAGAATACACGAGTAAAAAAAGTAAAAAAAGAGCTGTCAAACGCTTGCACAATTCAAAATATCCCCCTATATTTGCATCGCAATTAAGCAAAAACGGTGATTGTAGCTCAGTTGGTTAGAGCGTCGGATTGTGGTTCCGAAGGTCGTGGGTTCGAAACCCATCATTCACCCCATCAAAGAGCGATTCAGAAATGAGTCGCTCTTTTTTTTGTGTATTCTGATCTGATTTATCTTTACCCAGCTCTTTATTCCTTATACCTTTCAGCCATTTTCAAAATACACTCCTTCATTTCTTCACGCAGTGATGAAGGAGAGAGCACACTAAGGTTTTCGCGATGCGAAAGGAACTCCTGGATGAGGTCATAGGTTGGTGCTGCATAAATTTCAAAATCTGAATATTCCGAATTAACCGATATCATCTTTTGCGAATGATGCAATGGCACACTTTCAATATACTTTGCTTGTTGAACAAATGCACGAAAACGTATCGTTACTGGCTTATCCGTACGCACAATTCCATAGTAATTATAAAAATAAGCCTTTGGATCATTCAACCCTTTATTAAGCTTACGACCTTCGACTTTCTCCTTTGTGGATTCTATGGATTTAATCCGCTCAAGTGCATACGTACGCACTTCTCCTGACTCGAAAATCTCTCCTACCACATACCAGCGTTGTTTAAAAAGACGGACAAAGCGAGGTACAAATAAAGATTCATTTTCATCATCTTCGTAATAAGAGTGATAGCGGACACGCAGCACTTCGGTTGAAGTTATAGCATCAATAAGCTCATAAAGATATTCTGATCCTGTCGGCACATCCTCCAGGTAAACAAGATCTCTGTAACTCTTCATATCCTGTAATCCTGCCACACGGTATGAGCTAATCAACCAGCTTTTACCATACCCGTTCTGAACACCCTCCTTATTCTTAAGCATATAATAGTATTCGCCTGTTGCGTTCTTCCGGCAATCAATATCTACATCAAAAATATCCTGAGCATAGCTTCGGTACCTGGAAAAGCTCCTCGATGACAATTCTTCTGTATTCGACCCACTGTTTTCCCATTTTTTCTTAATTTCTTGGAACGTCAAGTCTTTTCGGAGTAGTTCATCGATCAGCCAGATACAAAATTTCTCTTTACATTTCATAGTTACCCTATTTTGTCCACCTGCAAACATGCTGAATTGATCGCATTCATTTTCTTTAAATCCACTCCATAAACTCGCTGGAAAGCTGCCTGAATAGCATCACCACATGGTCCGGATACAGGAGCCATATGTCCGACAAAAGGGATATTCACTTCCATTCCGGGCTCAATAATCATTCGATTTACAATACGTTTTTGTTTAACGGTCACACGATATAGTGCCATAGTAATTATTTTTAAAGGTTATTTATTTACACCGCTTCTGAAGCTTTACGCTCCATGGCTTGAATTATTCTGTTTTTGGCATCCGGACTCGTCTGCCGTAGAGCTTCTGTTGCTGCCTTTTTTCGTTCAAAAGCAGCACAAAAATCAGCGACGGAAAACAACGTATTAACGCATTCTTCCCGGGCTTTACTGGATAACATTTCACAGATCGCATTTTTTATTTCTCTCCCCGAGAAACCTTCACTAATCTCTGACAAGCATTGAAGGTCCGAATCCTGCAAATTTTCTTTCATCGGTAGTCTGGATGGGATTTTCGATAAAATAATTTTCTTTCGGGACTCATCATCCGGAAGTTCAAAACGGATATGTTTCAGGATACGCGATTCAAAGGCTTTATCGTAGTTCGTCACCAGATTCGTTGCAAATAAAACAATTCCTTTGAAATCCTCCAACAAAATCAATGTCTGGCTTCGTAAAGAATTTAAGGCTTGTTCACTTCCATGCGTTACATTCTGAATGCGCTTACCCAAAAATGAATCCGCTTCATCAAAAAAGAGAATCGCATCATGTTGCGCCGCACTGGCAAAAGCGCTCATCATATTTTTAGCTGCCTCCCCCACATACTTCGACTCTATTTCGGCATAATTGAGCTTAATCAATGGTTTATTAAGATGATGAGCAATAGCCTCAGCACACATGGATTTACCCGTTCCTGGAGGTCCGTAAAAATTCATAATACTCCGGGGCGAAGGCTCTATCTCGTCAAATCCCCACTCCTTAAATATAAGATCAGCATGTTTAATAATCGCAAGACCATCCAGAATTTCATGATATACCTGATCATTTAAAATCAATTGATCAAACGTGTACCTTCCCTTCTGTGGCTTGAACACAGATTCCTGCTCAACTGTCTTTTCCGATGCAGATGAGTTCATTCCAGCCTGTTCAATTTGCTGACTTCCGGGTTTAAAATGAACATCAAATTCAAAAGAAGAGTTTAAACAAAGCAGCCTGAACGCTTTGTTTTCATTCAACCATTCTTCAATAAAGGAAACCAGCGCATAACTTCCACTCAGGCTATAGTGTTTATTCGACTTCACTTCAAAAGCTGGTTTATTTTTATCCGGAGAGCTTATTGTTATAGAATAAGAGACCTCAAGTCCGCTTAGCTCAGGATCTTTCTGTTCATCCTGTACGGCGAGGTACAACTGCTTAAATAAAGCATCTATTTCGGCCTTCTCTGTATCCGAACATCTGCACATCCGGTATTTTATTGCAATAACTGATTCATTTGTTTTCATACATAGATTATATTACCATCATAAATATCTTTGCTAAACTTTTCTCCTTTTATGCACATATTGGTGATGTGATTATCCTCAGCATCAAATATGCCCACATGCACTGAATTTTTTCTCTTCTTCAGAATCTCAAGCTTAAAAGCTTCTTTCGATCGTTCAAGAGCCTCTTCTTTCAGACGTTGGGCTGTTATCGCCTTAACAATTAAAAAAGTTATGATCCCACCAATCACCACTACGAACAGAAATTTTAAAATATCACCCATAATGTATTCTGTTTATTCAAGTACTACCAGATCTTCCTGCTTCATAATTGCTTCAATATCTCTGCTTATACCGGAAGCATATACGATTTTCAGATAACGGATCTGATCATCTTCCTTATCAAACACTCCGATAACAACAGTATTCAACTCCTCACATCCCGGCTTAAACTTAAGCTGATATCCCTTTTTGCTTCCGTCAAAATAACTTTTCCGTGCAAGAAAAGGCATGTGCTTTTGTTTCTCAATTTTCCATGTATCGAAAGTATCCTTCACGTCAGCCAGACTCAGAACACCCTCCAACTCCTCACTTTGAACCGGACAATCCGGCTCACTGTTTCTTAATAGACCTTTGTAAGCCAGATAAGCACCGGCTACACATCCGGCAAGCAATAGCCCGCCTATCCAAACCATCTGATTCATATCTTTTTTCACTTTAGCTTAATACGACTAAAGGCTGATCTCCGATAATATTTTTAGTCTGATCATCCAGATC
>JBOFDD010000267.1:0-1528 GCA_051646645.1 Bacteroidales bacterium
TATCATGCGAGCTAATCCGAAAGTCATTGATGCACGGAATGAGTGGGAAGGACAAAAGCTAACCATTGAGCCGGTATTCGATCCGCTTAAAGCCGGACAGCTGAACCTGACAAAATCAGGAATGGTTGAAGGGATGAAGGCACTCAATGACGGACTACCTATAGGTGTATACAGAGATAATGAAAAGAAAGTCCCTGTATTGCTTCATACCGGATCATCCGATTCTTTAGGTATTGATCAGATAAGCAACCTGCCGGTATGGCACGGAAGTCACTCGGCACCTGTTTCGCAGGTAACACAAAGTGTGAAAACAGAGTGGACCTACCCTGTAACACGAACTTACGACCGGAAGCTCTCTATGGCTGCCATGTGTAATGTAAAAGACGGGCACACCATGTCGGAAGTACACGGAGAAATACGCAAAGAAATTGAAGCGATAGAGCTGCCTGAAGGCTATCAGTTCTTCTGGGATTCGCAATTCAAGGATCAAAGCGAAGGGATGGCTGCACTAACGAAGTACTTCCCGCTTGCCTTCCTGTTTCTCATTCTGATTCTTGTAGCTCTGTTCCGTAATTTCAAGCAGCCAATCATCATTCTGCTGATTCTGCCTTTGTCTCTTATCGGAGTTGCAATCGGAATGCTGCTTACGGGATTCGATTTCGGATTCTTTTGTATCGCAGGCTGGTTGGGTCTGCTGGGAATGATTATCAAGAATGTAATTGTGCTTCTTGACGAAGTAAATAATTTAGGACGTGCAGGATACACAAAATACGATGCAATCATTGAAGCTACCGTATCGCGTATTCGTCCGGTTCTGATGGCAGCTATCACTACCGTATTCGGTATGGTGCCCCTTCTTTTCGATATTGTATTCGGAGGAATGGCTGCTACAATCATCTTTGGACTAACGTTTGCTACTATGCTTACGTTGCTTATCACACCGGCACTTTGTGCTATATTTTACAAAGTAAAAGCTTAAGAAAAATGAGTTGTTTCAAGTTTATATTTCTGTCTCTTTTTATTTTAATTTTTCTGAATGACAGTTACGCCTCCGAGCCCCCTGCCCGGGGCGTAACTTCTCAACTCAACGAGTATCGGGAAAAAGCATTAAACTATAATCACGATCTGAAAGCAATCGAAAAAAACATGGCTGCATCACAAGAAGCCATTCGTATTGCAAAAGGTGAGTTTCTGCCCAAACTTAACAGTGTAGCGTCTTATAAATATGTAGGTAATCCAAGCGAACTATCCCTGGACCTGCCTATGCTTGATCAGCCGTTTGGGTTTCAGGCAGGACACCACCAATATGGGGCAACATTATCCATTCTGCAACCTCTTTATTCCGGAGGGCGACTACGCAATACGCTGAAAGTGTCCGAACTGGAATCACAAATGGTAACAGATCAGTCAGAGGCGCTTCAATTATCGGTCATTTATCAGACCGATCTGAAATACTGGACAACTGCAGCCAATGCAGAACTGGTAGAAGTTTCTGAATCATTAAAGAAATCGATTGAAAATCTGGTTA
>JBOFDD010000268.1:0-6631 GCA_051646645.1 Bacteroidales bacterium
AGGAGACTTCTTCATGCGCATTTTTTTATGACTGTTGTATCGTCAATTTCCAGCAAAATTCGGGTAATTATTCTACCGGACCAAAATAATGTGACCCATCGCCTTTTAGCTTATTAATTTATTCAGCAGACCCTAAATACTAAATATTCAATAGCCATTCTTTTTCATCTCCTCAATCCTTTTATCAATTTCCATTAACCTCACCACTGCATCAATCAACAGAAGCCTGTCTTTGGATTCAGCTTCTTTTGTATCCAATTCAACAGCCTTCTCTTTCAGCATCGCAATCTCAGAAGTGAATTTTTCGATTGTTGCAGGATTGAAAGATTCTGATTTCTTAGTAATAAAAGCCAGCATTGAATTTTCATAATTTGAACTTCCGGACGCTATATCAATATCGACGATAAGAGGAATGTGATCACTTATATCAATCCATTCTTCTGGATTACCCAACTGAATCTTTGCTCCTTGATTAACGTATTCATTCGAAGCAAAACAATAATCAATATGATAGGGCTTTTCTGTTTTCCGGTACATAAAAAACGTATGATCTTCTTCTTCTCCATGCGCATACCCATTCTGCTCATGGTATAAACTAAGAATTTGATTCTGGCGCAGAATATCTACAACATCAGAATGATTTCCCAAGCGACTTTTGTCATCCCATATCTGGTTACTGTTAAAATCACCAATCAGAATCGGATTCAAATTCAACAGATGAGAATAATAATCAAGAGCTAACCATACCTGAGCAATGTATCTCGCACGAGGATCTTCTTTATTATCCTTTGCCCAAATAGCAAATAAAAGAAAACAATCGGTATCATTGGAAACCTTGAGTGGTATTACGTAGCTGAATGCGGGATTAAACTCCTTCAGTAATTCAAACTTGTAGTCAGAATAAGAGAAAATACCAATTCCCCTGCTCTCATTATTACTGTACCAGAAGAAATCAGCCGGCATAGGAGTCAGTTTCCCAAACATCAGTTTTTCTTCCGGTTCGCATTCCGGAATGATCATTATATCAGGTTTAAGTGATAAGATCCTTTGATACTTCTTTCGAAATGCTCCCTGACAATTCCACTCAATAATTCGCATATGTTTTTCATTTGGTTTTACTTCTTAATTTAATCCGTTCATATTGACACTTTTGTATATTTATCACTGAGGGCGAGCAGACCTCGCCCCTACCGGAATACTCTTGTATGTAAATTGCTTTTCGTTTGTTTCGCACCACGGACATTCGCCAAATGTTCCTACAAGACTCACTGTGCATTTTTCTTGTAACGCTATTGCAGGAGCTTTTTGCTAAAAAGAATCATTTAACACGCAAATCAAAACATACTATACGATAAAAGTAGCTCGTTTTTCCCGCCACATTCCCGAAGTAAAATCAGGGATTTCAACCGGAGCACCGTTTAATGCTGCGGACTGAGAGGATAGCTCGACAAGGGACGACCATAAAGCAGCATCGTATACATCAAGATCCGGCGCTTTTCCGCTAACCAGATTCTGTATGAGACGATAATCCATTGCATAATCGAGTATTCCTTTAGCCCGGATCATTTCATTGTCGATCGTCTCAAACAAAGGTGTTACTTCGGCAATTACCGGATGACGGTACTTTTGCAACAACTGCTGCCGGGATTCCGGAGAAAGATAGTTATGATAATCAGGCATCAGAGCAATTTCCTCTGTCGGATATTTATGACACATACCTTTTGTACCCACAATCAGATGCTTGCGGCTGTAAGGTCTCGGAGATGCAATATCGAATTGCAGTTCAATGGTTTTTCCCGAATGAGTAGTAATGAACGAAGAGGATACATCCCCCAATGTGAAGTTTATATCTTCGCCATAGGTTTGAGATACATATTCGCGATAGACCCGCGGACGGGTACTCACCGAATTTATTGACACGGCGCGGTCGCCACGATTTAGTCCAAGCACCATAGCAAGAGGGCCGAATCCGTGAGTCGGATAAATATTTCCGTTCATCTTCATGTATGCACGTGGCATCCATGCATTTTTAAAGTCCGGATTATTTCCGACCATACGTTCGCAAAGCCGGTGAATATAGGCACCTTCGCAATGATATATTTCACCGAACAGTCCGCATTCAGCCATATGATGTGTAGCCATTGTGAATTCATCGTAACAGCAGTTTTCGAGTATTGTACAGACTTTTCCGGTAGCCTCAGCCACGCGGACAAGCTCATGACACTCCGCAACAGTCATAACCGCAGGAACTTCAACGGCAACATGCTTACCGCTCAACATCGCTTCGATTGCAATACGGGCATGGGAGTCCCAGGGGGTGGAAATGTATACGAGATCAATATCTTTATTCTGTAAAAGCTCCTCGTACGTGAAGCAGGCTTTTATATCCTTTAATCCGTGTGTGCTCAACAAATCACTCACCTCTCTGCAACGGGTCTTATCACTGTCGCAAATTGCTGCTATACGAGCATTGGCAATATATCTGAAACGGTGTAATGCAAACTCTGCACGGTAGCCTAAGCCGACAAAGCCTACGTTCACTTTTTCTGTCGCAGATACGCTGTCTTTCCTGTATATCATCCTCTCAAACTATTTGGTTAATCGGTTTCTTTATGGTCCGCTAATATAGGTTTAAACTTCATTAAAATTCACACTTATGCCCTATTTTTTTGAAGCAAAAAGAGGAAATGTGTCTTATTCTCATTACAACCACTATCTTTACGCCCGTTTCGGATCAATAAACGACAAAAAAGAAGAACACAATGCAGGAAAATAACAAATCAATATTGTATGCATCTATTGCAGTCTTAAGCTGGTCAACAGTCGCTTCGATGTTTAAAACAGCTCTCAACTATTATTCTCATTACGAGATGTTGCTTGTAGCATCCATCACCGCTCTGTTTGTCTTTGCCATCGCTCTTACAGTCAGAAAAAGCTGGCATACAATTGCAAAATTAGAAATCAGAGACTGGCTTTGGTTTGCCTTTGTAGGCATGGTTAATCCCCTCGCCTATTATCTGGTTTTATTTAAAGCTTACGATTTGCTTCCGGCACAAATAGCTCAGCCAATAAACTATTTCTGGCCAATTCTGCTGCTGATTCTTCTGGCTGTATTTATGCATAAGCCGATCGCACGATTTAAATACATTGGCATGGCTTTTTCGCTGGGAGGAGTAACGCTTATTTCTCTCGGATCCGGTTCACTGAACGGTGTAGCCCTGCCTCCTGCCGGATTAGGACTTGCTTTTCTGAGCGCTTTTCTATGGGCTTTCTACTGGATACTTAACAGCAAGAATAAACGTACGGATGAGAACGCTGCTCTATTCCTTAGCTTTCTGTTTGGGACGGTTTATCTTTTAATCGGGTCGTATTTCACTCCGGTAAATCTGAACTCGGTAAATGGCTTCTTATCCAGTGTATATGTGGGACTTTTTGAAATGGGAATCCCTTTCATATTCTTTGGTATGGCTATCCGCAAAACAAACAATCCGGCTCTTGTAAATCAAATGTGCTATCTGTCACCGTTTATCTCCCTGTTTCTGATCCATATATTTCTCGGTGAGCAAATCTATCCGACGACCTACTGCGGACTAATACTGATTGTGTTTGGTATTGCTTTCAATGAATGGCTTACCCGAAGGAAAGAGGCAAAATAAAAATAAGCGAAACATCCTTAACGGGATGTTTCGCTTATTTTATTTATTCTTCTTTTTACACCAGTAACGGTGAGCAATTATGGTAAGCATCAGAATGCCGACAAGCACTTTCATGATCCAGCCTGCTGTTCCAAAGAAAAGATACGACACACACAACAGCACAGAAAGCACAAAAAATAATCCCATAGGATTACGGATATAGTCTTTTGTTTCGGGCAGAATCTTATCTTTAACGGTCAGTAAAAAATAGAGCATAGAACAGCCTATTAGTAACAAAGGCATTTGCATAACCGGTCCGGTGAGAAGCGAAGCAAAAATAAAAGCAACGCCTATGGCAATCGCAATGATATAAGTAGTCTTTATCATGATGAAAATATTTTGTGCAAAGATTGCAATAAAATCTTAACTGCTCCTCAATTTTCACGATGATTAAGCAGAAGAATCGGATGAATTAAAAAAAGTCTGTTGCGTATATACTTTTTCCTGTTATTTTTGTTTTTAAATAAAGCATTCCGTGTATGAGTGAAATTAATTACGACGATATATTATTGAAGTCAGGAATTAAGATAACAGCCATCCGTCTGCTGGTGCTAAAAGCGATGTGTACTTTTAACAGAGCATTCAGCATGGCTGACTTAGAGGAATTTCTTGAAACCGTTGATAAATCTACGCTTTTCAGAACACTGACTCTATTTTTAGAACATCACCTCATCCATAGCGTAGACGATGGAAGCGGGTCTATCAAATATTGTCTGTGCGTAAAAGATGGAGAATGTGCTCTCGAAGAACTGCATTGCCATTTCTTTTGCGAGAACTGCAAACTGACGTTCTGTCTGGACGATGTGGCTATACCTCTGGCTGATGCTCCAAAAGGGTTCATGCTCCGGAAAGTTAATTATGTAATGAAGGGATTGTGTCCGGACTGCGCTTCTAAAAACAAACATCAGTAAACTTAGAAGCTGTTTTAAAATTTTCAAACAGCTTCTTTATTGCAACCGGGTTGCAAGGACAAAGTCTTATATTTGTCGAAAAGATTAAACAAGTGAAGAAATTCTTATCCATATTATTTGTGCTTATAGCCTCTCTTTACATGGCTGTATACGCTTATATCCCACATCACCACAGTGATATGGACAAAGCAAATATGGAAATGAATCACTCTTCTTCACAGGACGAAGATCACTCCGATCCAAATCCATTTCATAAAGACTTTTGCAGCGTAGATCACCATAATCTGGAAGCTAAGTCTGTATTAAAAATTAAGCCTGCCGGAAATATGCTTATGCTTTCCGACATAAGTGCTCTTCCCGTATTATGGGAAAATCTTCTCATAGAACTATTCCCTGAAGAATCAACTCCTCCTATGTTGATTCAGCCGTGTACGCTTTACACTTCTGTGGTAACGCGTATACACTCTCTTCGTGCACCTCCTGCTCTGTGATTCTTACAGCCCGTTTATTGCATTCCGATGGAACTGCAACAGCATCTTAGCACATTATACACATGTGTATTAAGCATTTATCTGTAAACTTGCTACTACGGGCATTGTTATGCTATATATCGGGATCATTCCGACTTTATGGCTGTAATCTGTCTTTTATTTTTACAATAACAACAAAGAATCATGAAGAAAAATATTCTACTTATATCCGCAATAGCCATTCTTATGACACTTTCCTTCAGTTGTGCCGGAAATCATTCTGAAAATGACGGTCACGATCATAGTAAGGAAGAAAAAACAAATGAAAAAGAGCACGATCACGAAGAAGGCTTAATCGCATTCAGTAACGATCAGGCTAAAGCCGCAAACTTAAAGATCGAAACAGTCAAGCCCGGAACCTTTCATCAGGTTATAAAAACAAGCGGACAGATATTGTCAGCTCAGGGTGACGAAGTTACGGTTGTAGCCACTTCAAATGGTGTTGTCTCTTTTGCCAACAACTCAATGGCTGAAGGTAGTACGATTAGTGCCGGAGAAGTTATTGCCCGCATTTCAGCCAAAAATCTGGTTGACGGTGATCCTTATGTAAAATCAAAAATTGCTTTCGAGACTGCTGAAAAAGAGTACAAAAGAGCTCAAAGCCTGATTGAGGATAAAATTATCTCGGCAAAAGATTTTGAACAAACAAAACTGAGATACGAAACAGCAAAAGCAGCCTATTCGGGTGTAGCAAACAAGTCCGGATCAAACGGAATAGCTGTGACTTCACCTATCAGCGGCTTTTTGAAAAGCAGACTGGTTAATCAGGGCGAATTTGTATCTGTCGGACAGCCGATTGCTGTAATCTCTCAGAATAAACGTCTACAGCTTCGTGCTGAAGTTTCGGAAAAATACTTCAACAGCCTGAAAAGCATTAACAGCGCAAACTTCAGATTGCCATACAACGAAAAATTGTATAAGCTAAGTGACCTGAACGGTCGGTTACTTTCGTTTGCTAAAGCATCGGCTCAGAACTCATTCTACGTTCCTGTTACATTTGAACTGGATAATATCGGTGATATTATTCCGGGATCATTTGCCGAAGTGTACCTTCTTTCATCTGCCCGTAATGAGGTTATAAGTGTACCTGTAACGGCACTTACCGAAGAACAGGGATTGCACTATGTCTACGTCGAGGCTGAGCCGGGCGAGTACCGCAAACAGGAAGTAAAAACAGGAGAAGACAACGGCGAACGTATTGAAGTTCTATCGGGACTAAAAGCAAATGATAAAGTTGTCACACAGGGTGCTTACCAGGTAAAACTGGCTTCAACTTCATCTGTGTTACCTGAAGGACATTCTCATAATCATTAATTCGGAGGACTCTTTTTATGCTAAATAAAATCATACAATTTGCACTAAACAACCGTTTAGTCGTACTCATCGGCTCTGTACTACTGCTGATAGGAGGCACCTATACAGCTGAAAATATGGAGGTGGACGTATTTCCTGACCTGAATGCACCGACGGTTGTCGTTATGACTGAAGCGAAAGG
>JBOFDD010000269.1:0-2347 GCA_051646645.1 Bacteroidales bacterium
AGCTCTTAAATACGGATCGGATAACGAAATTCTGGTGAAGGCTGATAATACAGCACGACCCGATGTAATCCCGGTTAACCATAGTTTGTTTGGTGTATATGGCGGAATCTATCGCCCTGTTTGGCTGGTCGTAACTGACAAGAGTAATATCTGTGTGACGGATCATGCCTCTTCCGGAGTTTATATCACCCAGAAGAATGTGTCGAAAAGCAGTGCGGATATAACCATTAAAGCGAAGTTGGATAATGCGGGACTGATGCCCGAAAACCTGATTGTGGAGAATACGGTTTATACGCAGGATGGGAAAAAAGTAACATCGGATAAGCAACCGTTTACGCTTACACCTCAGGGGATAAAGTCAGTTGAATCTAAAATACGCATTCGCAACCCGAGATTGTGGCAGGGACGTAAAGATCCTCATTTATATAAGGTAGTCACTCAGTTGAAGAAAGGAAACGAGATTATTGATGAGGTGATCCAGCCTTTGGGCGTACGAAAGTATGAGGCAATAGCCGGCAAAGGATTCTTTCTGAACGGAGAGAAATATCCGATGTATGGTGTGACCCGTCATCAGGATTGGTGGGAACTCGGGAGTGCACTGGAAAATAAGCATCACGATCATGACCTGAATGAGATTATGGATATTGGTGCGACAACAGTACGTTTTGCTCACTATCAACAATCGGATTATTTGTATTCGAAATGTGATTCGCTGGGACTGATTATCTGGGCTGAAATTCCATTTGTAAACCGGGTGACCGGTCAGGAATGGGAGAATGCACACAGTCAGTTGCGTGAAATGATTCGTCAGAGTTTTAATCACCCTTCGATTTATGTGTGGGGATTGCACAACGAAGTATATCATCCGCACGAATATACAGCTGCACTGACTCAGTCACTGCACGATCTGGCGAAGACAGAAGATCCCGACCGTTATACGGTTGCCGTAAACGGATACGGACATGTAGAGCATGCCGTAAATCAGAATGCGGATATTCAGGGAATGAACCGCTATTTCGGCTGGTATGAAAAGAAAGTACAGGATATAGAACCCTGGATTGAAAAAATGGAAACGCAATATCCATGGCAGAAATTTATGCTGACCGAATACGGGGCTGATGCTAATCTGGATCATCAGACTGAATATCTGGGAGATGCACTGAACTGGGGGAAACCATTTTATCCCGAGACGTTTCAGACAAAGACACACGAATATCAATGGAGTGTGATTGCAAAACATCCTTATATTCTGGCTTCGTATCTCTGGAATATGTTTGATTTTGCTGTTCCGATGTGGAACAGGGGGGGTGTTCCGGCAAGAAATCTGAAAGGTTTGATTTCTTTCGACCGAAAAATAAAAAAAGATTCATACTACTGGTATAAAGCTAACTGGAGCGATGATCCGGTACTTTACCTGACTCAGCGGAGAAATACAGACAGAGAGAAAAAGATTACTAATATTACGGTTTATTCAAATAAAGGTGTACCTTTGGTTTCTTTGAATGGGAAGTTACTACCCTCTCCTAAAAAGGGTTATACGGATGTTCATTACGTTTTTGAGAATGTAGAGCTAGCTCAGGGTGAGAATAGAGTACAGTCTTCCATTCGGGACGGGCAGTCAGAATTGTCAGATGAAATTGTATGGAACTATACCGGGGAAAAGAAACGGGAAGCCGATTCGTACAGCAATAAGAATACACATGCCGGTTGGTAATTTAATACGAACAGAGATAAAAAACACATTAAAAAACACAACTAAAAAACTGAACAATGAAAAAACTATGCTTTTTAGCAGTCATGCTGCAATGTCTTTTATTTGCATCATGTTCGGAGAAAGTAACGCACAACGTTTCGGATAAGGGGACGAAATGGTCGTGGGATCAGGGAACAATCGTAGTAAAAGAGCCGGCTCGTGCGGCAGGACAAGAGAGTGTAATCGGACTTACTGCTCCAAAAATGGACGGTGTGCGTGTGGCTTTCGTAGGTCTTGGTATGCGAGGACCGGGTGCGGTAAAACGTTTTACGTATATTCCGGGTGTTGAGGTTGTAGCGCTTTGTGACTACAAACAAGAGAATGCAGAGAGATGTCAGAAATATCTGAAAGAAGCATCTATGCCGAAAGCTGCGATCTACTCGGGTGAAAAAGGCTACGAAGAATTGTGCAAAAGAGATGATATTGACTTGGTATACATTGCTACTGACTGGTTGCACCACTTCCCGGTGGCAGAAGCAGCTATGAAGAATGGAAAACACGTAGCAATTGAAGTCCCTTCCGCAATGAATCTGGATGAGTGCTGGGCATTGGTTGATATGAGTGAGAAAACACGTAAACACTGTTTTATCCTTG
>JBOFDD010000270.1:0-21289 GCA_051646645.1 Bacteroidales bacterium
AGTAATTATAAGCTGAAATAAGCTTATGTAGCTTATAAAAATGGCTGTAATTGATTTAATTCATCAAATCAAATTACAGCCATTTTTTTGTTAAAAAGAAACCTGTAGCTCAAAAAGTATAACCTTTTTCAGTGCCCTCCTTTTCTGATTCCCGATTTTCATTATCCAAACAGAAAAGAGCCATAGCAAAACCGGGAAAAAGATTTGTGCTATAGCTCTTAATTTGTCTGTCACTCACTGAAACTCGAAAGTATCAATCGTTTAATATGTGCTTAATTAGTGTTTATGATCATGACCACCACAGCAAGAACCTGCTTTGGCTTTTACATCTGATTCGCAAACCTCTTTCACTTCAAAACCAATCTTTTTCATTGCTGCAACCAATTTGGTTTTATCCGTTTTGTCTTTGCGATATTCAATTTTCACAAGCTGTGTACCCAAATCTGTTGAAATATCTGTAACCCCTTTTTCAAAGGCAATATTTTTCATGATTTTATCTTCACAGTCTTTACAGTGAAGCACAGTTTCAAAAACGACAGTGTCTTTTTTGCTTTCTTTCTTTGGCTTTGATTGAGCATTTACATTTGCTACAGACACAAAGCAAAGAATCAACATGGTAACAATAGATAAGATTTTTGTTTTCATAACGTCAATATTTATAGTGTTAGTAAATTTATTTTTTTGAAGGTAAACTCCAGCGAACTCCTACGTAGAATTTACGTCCGTGGATCGGACCGTAAATCATTGTTGCATCAAAGTCCGGACCAAAAGGATTATTTGCGCCAATAATCGGATTCTTTTGTTTGAAGTTAAGCAGATTCTCTCCACCAGCATAGATAGACCAGGTACGGAAATATTTCGTAACCTGAGCACTCATCATTGTGAATCCTTTAAAGTCTTTGTTCCACAAAGGGTCAGTTTCTGACGGAAGTGGCATACGTCCCGGACCATTAAAGTTTACAGTATAATCAAATTGCCACTTTTTAAGCGGAGTCTGATAAGAAGCCGTAATCAATCCTCTATAGCGGCTTGTCAATGGCTTTTCGCGCAATACACCATCATAATCTGTTCGTGCATCAGTCCAGCGAAAAGCAGAAGTCAGGGTAAATCCTCTGAACAGCGGATAATTTGCTTCAATCTGGAAATTCGATGAATATGAGCGCCCTTTAAGTGCCTCAAAATAGATTGCATGAGGATTTCTGTCCATATTAACCACAACCTGCTTATCAAAATCGGTATAGAACCATTCCCCGGTCAATGTAAGCTCTTTACCAAACAACGGAATATATCCTGTAAGTGTTATCCCGTAATTCCATGCCTCATCCATTGGCAAATTAGGATCAATAACCAAATTACGGATACGGTTAGATGCAAACAGATAGTTGTTTTCAGCTAATACATTCACTGAGCGGAAACCTTTTCCTGCCGATGCACGCAAATGTAACTGCTCGATAATATTCCATTTCAAGTGTACCCTCGGAGTTACAAAAAAGCCATATTCATTATGGTAATCGCCTCTTAATCCCGCAAGGAGTACAAACTTGTCATTCAGATTATATGTATACTCTGCATAAGCTCCGGAAACATACTCATTGCGATGTTTGCGGAATGCAATATTTGACAGTTCAGTTGAAAAATAAGGTAAGTTAGATTCCTGACGCAGTCCATCATAGTTAAAGCTTAACCCTGTACTAATCTTATGTTTTCTCGTAAATTCAGTTTCAAACATAAGACTTGCATAAGCGTTATCCTGTCTCAGATCATATGTATTATAATCAAATGGTCGTGCGGAATAAGCCTCAGCACCGTAGTCTGACTTTTGAGCATGAATTGATCCTGATGCGATCAAAGCGACACTCATATTTTTATCTTTATCGATGATATATCCGTTTTTAGTGAATATCTCTCCCCGTTTTGTATCAATACCAATCTTATAAAGCGGCATGTCAGCCATTTCATCGTCACCATGCTTGGTCTGACCATTCTGACGGCTTTCTTTGATAAACTTAATGCCCAGCTGACTAATAAAATTATCTTTTTTATAGTACCAGCGGTTTAAGAGATTCAGCTGTTCAAGCTTTGGTTGATCCAGAAACCCGTCTTTATTTGCATCATGCGCAAATTTATCATTTGAGTAATGCACAAACATACCGGTACCGAGGTAATCGTTTAACATGATGTTTCCATCAATATTACCTTCCATTCGTCCGGCATCGCTACCAAAAAGATTAATCGTAAGAGGATCGGCTGTTTGAGGTTTTTTATACTCTACATTAATTTGACCGGTCATAGCCTCGTATCCATTCTTTACCGAAGAAGTACCCTTAGAAACCTGAATACTTTCCATCCATGGAGCAGGCACATAATCAAGTCCGTACAATGATGCCGCACCGCGGAAATTTGGAGCATTCTCAGTGAGCATCTGTACATAAGTTCCCGACAACCCCAACATCTTAATTTGCTTTGCTCCTGTAGCTGCATCACTATAAGAAACATCAACGGATGCATTTGTTGAAAAACTTTCAGAGAGATTACAACAAGCTGCCCGACAAAGCTCATCGTAAGTAATTTTCTCCGTTTGCAACACAATGGTTCGAGGTTTGAGAGTCGCTTTAGAACGTTCAGTAACGGTTACTTCATTAAGAGCAACAGAAGAGGTTAATTGTATTTCGTAATAATCTCGTTTATCTACTGTTATCGTATCGCTTTTATAACCTACATAACTTATTACAAGCTTATTTGTTTTATTCGTTCTTGCAATTTTAAACTTACCGTCAAAATCGGTTACAACACCATCTGTTGTCCCAAGCCAGAACACATTTGCGGCATAAACCGGAGCTTTATCTTCATCAAGAACTACTCCTGTTATATTACGGGCATTAGGGGCTGTATTCACAACCAAAGACACTAAAAATAAAAGATATAAAATTTTTCTCATGATTATTCTATTTCATCACATACAAAAAACGCACAACTGTTAATCAAACAGTTATGACAATATACATAGTTCAAAAAACTCGCATAAATACATACGAATCTGATCAGCATGAACTATTCACGCTGACAAATAACAAAATAGAATAATTAAATAATCAGGACAGCATACATCGAAAGAAGATGCCGTGATGAGAAGCAGAGCAAAGGCGGAGTATGCCATTGCCGGGGCTGTATAGCAGATTCTGAATCAAAAAGACAAACACATAGCTGTTTAATCTGATCAAAGGCAAGAATCAGATTCGAGTGACGGACTAATTCGCTTTGAATATCCGACGCTTCTTTGCAAAAACAACTTTCACCTTTAGCTGATGATGTGCATGTAGCACAGTCGCTACACGAAGAAGACTGAGCACGCAGATTCCCATTTGAGGATTCACAGCAGGATGAATGGCATGCCTCATTATTATGATGTCCAATTGTAAAAGACATCGATTCATAACAAAAATGAGAGGATAGCACATGCCAGGCATTTCCGCCAACGCTACCCATGAACCAGATAGCAATCAGGGAAAAAACAAGGATGATATGTGATAATTTATTTCTCATTTCTGCAAAAGTAAAAAATAGTGTTTATACTTCAAATAATTCTATCTGAATTTAAGTTATTTGCGACCAGGTTGCATTGATTTGTATTCATCAAAAGTCAGTCCGACGCCTTTTGCCGTTATTGACTGAGGCTCAACTATCCAAATCTTAACATTCTGTAGCGAAGGTAATGAGTAAACAAACTCTTTACCGGGCACAAAACAATTCATCAATTCATTAAATACTTTAATCTTTTGCTCTATACTTTCGAGAAAAGAAACCGAGCCTCTTATAACAACACTATCTGAACGCATTGAATGACTACATGCAACTTTTGAATGTTGATATACCAGATCATTTCCATGAACAAAAGAAAGAACAATACGGTTGTCCTGATCCAATAAGCTTAAGTGTGTTCCATGAGGAGCCGAATGAAGATAGATTTTGCCTTCGAGCCGAACAAAGTTCATGGGAAAAACATAAGGAAATCCATCAATACCATTAAGAGATACGGTACAATAAGTACATTGATCAATAATTTCATTAATCTTATCTCCGGATTCATAACAAATAGCTTTCATAGTTTATAAGATAAGTATATTAAGCTTGTTTTTAATGTGATTCTATCTCTGTCCGGAAATTCTTCAGTTCATTACGAAGCAAATCGGAACGTCCTTGCGAACATTTATCAAGCAGCTTCCAAAAACGATCACCATGATTCATTTCTACGGTATGGCACAATTCATGCAGCAAAATATAATCAATTAAATGATCTGGAAGCAGCATCATATAAAGCGACAGGTTAATCTTCTTTACTGAAGAACAACTCCCCCAGCGTGTCCGGCTTGAATTAATAGTCACACCAGTAATTTCAAATTTATAGGTAGCTGCCAGATCTTTCAATCTATCCGGTAAATATTTTTTTGCTTCAAACCTCAATAGTCTGTATATAGAATTGTGAAGCACCTGTTGAACACTATCTTTTGCAAAGTCTGTATCTAAAGGGCAACAGATTTTATAATACCCGGGAGAATGAGTACTTAAGAAATCTGACCTTTTTTCAGTAGATATGAGTATTTCGGTAGAACGTGTACGAAGTTTGCGCCCGGGGAGAATCATTGTTCTCTCTTTTTTAATTTCTCCGCTACGTTTCATTTTCAACAATCCAGCACGGCAATTATTAATAGCCTGCTCAAGATCTTTCATATTACAACCGGGAGGCATAGTTGCATAAAGCTGCCCTGATTTCAATTTAAAAATAAATCTCTTCGCTCTAATATTTATTGCTACAACTATCTTACCTAATTCTTTGTCTTCAAACAAATACTTATTCATAATTAAAACCTTATCTTCTAAACAAATATAATACAAAACCTTTAAATGAAATGACAAAAACAAAAATAGCAAGCATCTGTGTTCAGATACTTGCCATTAATATACCCGCAGAAGGTTTTATTTTAGAAGTAATAGGCTGCACTAATTGTCCACATGCGATTGTGGAATCCATAGCTCTCATCGAAAAATGTAAATTTACTTTTTGTAAACCCATAGCTATAATTAGCTCCCACCTGCAAATGACCGAATAGTTCAACACCAGCTCCGGCATTTATACCCCAGTCAAAATTATCAAGATGAAGATTATCCTTAAATTCTTTCAATGAATTACCCAATGCCACACTTGCATAAGGACCTGCAGCAAGATAAATACCGATTACCTTAGGTATCCCAAACTTCCATTTAAGATTAACCGGAACTTCAAGGTATGAAAAACTACCATTGATATGCTTCTGTCCATTGTCTATATTGATCCCTTTTTGAGAGTATAGCAATGATCCGTCTAACCCCAGACCAATAAAAGGGACCATAGCTTCAATCGTAGGGCCAACAATAAATCCTGTGCGATTTGAGGAGCGAAAATTATTTCCAAAATCTTTATTAAAAGAAACTTCTGCTAAATTTACACCGGCTTTAACACCAAACTTAACCTGAGCAAGTACAGGTTGTGTAAAAGCAGCTAAAAAACAGATAAGAATAAGGCTCAGATTCTTTTTCATAAAATATTTAGTTTTAGTTCTTAAATTATTACTAACTAGCAAAAAAGGAGCTATGAGGTCATATCACGTACAAAAATAAAAGACAAATATGAAGAAAATCGGAATTTTCCCCGGGTCGTTCAACCCTGTACACATCGGACATCTTGCATTGGCTAATTATATCCGGGAATATAGTGACCTGGATGAGATATGGATGATGGTTTCACCACACAATCCGCTAAAAGAAATTCACTCTTTATGCTCCGCTGAACACCGGCTTAAAATGCTACATATAGCACTCAACCACGATATATGTATAAAAGCTTCCGACTTTGAGTTTTCATTGCCTCAGCCCAATTATACTATTACAACACTCGAACGATTAAAAAATCTTTATCCAGACACTCAATTTTCATTGATCATTGGAGGTGATAACTGGAAACATTTTGAAAAATGGCATCGCTATAGAGATATCATTAATAATTTCGATATTATCGTATATCCCAGACCGGGCGAGATGACAGGTAAACCTGAAGATTCAAAAAATATCCATATCGTAGAAGCACCTGTTTTAGAAATATCATCTACCATGCTTAGAGATTCTATCAGAAGTGGAAAATCACTTCGCTATTTTTATCCTCCGGGTGTGTATGATTATATCAAAGAAAACAACTTATATCTTTAAGTTGTCAATGAATGATCATGATCTTAGTTACTCCGCCACCCGAGCCTTCTTTCGGAGTTGCATAGACCAGATAAACACCGGATCCCACACGTTCACCTCTGAGGTTTCTTTGATTCCATACAAATTGACCTCCGGTCGAACGACCTTCGCAAATCAGATTGTTATTTATATCGGTAATCTTAACCAAAGAATTACTTTTTAAATTTGCAACTGTAACCGGTCCATCATATTCAGGTCTTACCGGATTTGGATAAGTATACATCTGGGCATAAGATGCTGCACCTTCAGTTGCTTCTGCTTTATAAGAAACAATTCCCGCTTCTGTGCCGAAAAACACCTCACCTGTAGCAGGCTGAACTGCTATGGATAGTATTTTATTCGAAGGAAGAGGGCTATTATCCACAGTAAAATGATAGACTTCTTTCTGACCGTCGGCACTAATCAGATATACGCCATTAGATTCAGAGCCAATCCACTTGCGGTTTGCCCCATCAATAGCGATAGCATTTATTCTAACATTATCTAATAAGTAATCAGCAAGCCCTGATCCATCATTTCGTGCTATTTTAATTCTCATACATCTGTAATTTGAATCAAAAGCTCTGCGCGTATTCGAAAGCACAATCGGTCCTAACTCAGTTCCTATCCAGATATTACCATCCAGATCTTCAGTAAAGCAATAATAGAAAACAGGATTCACTAATTTACCATCCTGATCATAAAAATTTAAAAAAAAGCGAGTTTGATCATCAGATGTATTATCGATCGTCTCTTTCGTATCAAATACAAAGATTCCTTTCTGATAATCCGGGCGAGGAACTATTACCCACTTATAATTATTTTTATCGATTATGATATTTCCAAGCGTTCCTTTATTTGCTATTTGCTCATAATAAAGAGCCTTCCACTCTCCGGAAGGAGTTCGAAGCTGGATAGCATTCTTAACTTCAGTATTCGTCAGGAACATATTCCCGTTTTTATCAAAAGCCGGTCCATCAACCCTATTATAATTTATAGCATGAGGCTGACCCGGGAATATTGTTTCGATAGTTGAATTCTTAAACTCACTATTGAATATCGTCACTAATCGCTCATTATCATACTCATAAAGACCTTCCCCCCATGATGCAACAAATAGTTTGTTTTCATTTTTTGGATCAGGTGTTACACGAATAAAATCTCTGGCTCCATCCTTTATTTTAATCGTATCTGTTATTACATTTATCCATTGTTCATTCTCAAAGAACATGAGTTGAGCCGGACGCCCCCCCCTATTGCTCCATCTCTCCCCGCCAACGACCAGAAGTCGTGTTGGTGTTGCTGTCATCTGGAATGCATTATTTGTATAAGGACCGTTAAGAACAAGATTTTCCTCTTCAAAAACGAAGCCTGATTCACTCCATTTCACAAGATTAATCCCCAGATTTGCCTGAGCAACCCAGATATCTTTACCATTCAGCGATGAGCAATCAAACAACGGTTCTAATGGATACTCTGCAATCTCTGATAACGACTGGAATCGCCAGATTTTATTTTTAGCAAAAGCAATCATCGCATTTTCATTTGCTTTTGCATCTTCTAACCCACCGAAATTTCTTATCCAGGACCAGTCATTGCTACTCTTAACATAGAGATTACCATCAGCAGTAAAGCCGACCAAACGGTTATCAAAAAAAAGAAGTTTACTGATATTCAAATCTGTCTCTTCTACCCAGTTCTTGATATCAAGCAAATTCAATTTAAGACTACCTTTATAAACTTTATTATTACGGGTACAATAAACATATCCTTCAAAAACTTGTGATGAAGAAGTATTCTGATTAAAAAGGTACGTTTCTTTTATTTCAAACTTAGAGAGATTTAGGACGACGATACCAAAACTTGTAGACAAATAGGCATTATTTCCATTAAAAGATATCTCATTGGTAAGTTTTTCACTTTCCATTACCTTATTCTTCAGATCCGGAATATTAAAGATTCCGTTTGAAGTAAGGATATCAATATTCCCGTTAGAGTATGCTATTACAAAGGTGTTATTTTCTGTATTGTATGCTGCATTATAAATCTGAC
This sequence comes from Bacteroidales bacterium, assembly GCA_051646645.1. Classification (GTDB taxonomy): domain Bacteria; phylum Bacteroidota; class Bacteroidia; order Bacteroidales; family UBA7332; genus UBA7332. Next base: position 8,311 of record JBOFDD010000270.1, read on the forward strand.
TATCACTAAGTCCATTTTCTTTATTCAACAAGCCAAGACTCTGGTCCTGCTTATCATAATAATACAGCTCTCCCGAAGAGAGACCGTATACGCGTGCCGGAGTTTCTACAACTTGCTTTACATTTGAATAAGAAAAATGCGTTCTCCATGCTCCTACCGGGATTTGAGCGACTGCACTCAAATAAGGAAACAAAATGATTAGCAACAGATTCAGATATTTCATTTTATTCAGCATTCAAATAATTAATCAGTAATTTAACAGCTCTTGCCCGATGGCTGATCTCATTTTTATCTTTTAATTCCATCTGAGCAAAAGTAAGGTTATAACCTTCAGGAACAAAAACAGGATCATACCCAAAACCGGAATTACCTTTTCTCTCAAAGGTAATTGAACCTTTAACAACTCCTTCGAATAAAGACTCCTTCTCATCCTGAATTAGTGCAATAACCGTTCTGAATTGCGCAGAACGATCTGTTGACCCGTCAAGTTCTGATAGAAGTTTTGTAACATTTGCTTCGGAACTTTTATCAACTCCTGCATATCGGGCAGAATAAACCCCGGGAGCCATATTCAGGGAAAAAACCTCTAACCCCGTGTCATCAGCAAAACAATCATAGCCATATTTATTTTTTACATAGCGTGCCTTAATCAAGGCATTACCCTGCAAAGTATCTGCTGTTTCAGGTATATCTTCATGACACCCGATATCAGAAAGTGATAATATATGAAAATCAGGCAGCATGGCCTGAACTTCTTCCTGTTTATGTTTATTGTTTGTTGCAAAAACCAGTTCTTTCATACTTTATGCTTTTATCTGATCAAAACCTTGTCCATAGACCCCAACTACATTGCTTTGCGAAATAAATGCATTATTGTCAATCTGTTTCACAATACGAAAAATCGTCATAGCCTCAGTACGTCTTGCCATTACAACAATAACTTTTACCGGTTGTTTTGAATACCAGCCTGTTCCATCAAGGATCGTAACTCCGCGATTAACTTCTTTATTTATTGACTCGGCAATCTTCTCGTAGTCTTTTGAGAAGATGAGAAACTGAACCGATTGTCTGATACCATTAATGATCATATCAATCGTATAAGACATAATAGCCATAACAACAAACCCGTAGACAACTTTCTCTACACTCTGAAAAATGAGATATGAACAGGATATAATTAATATATCACAATAGAGAATCATTCTTCCAAAAGTAATATTCTTATATTTATTAACAATTGCCGCAATAATATCTGTACCTCCGGTACTACCATTGGACGTAAATACCAGTCCAACACCTGCACCACATAGCATTGAACCAATAACTATGGACATAAAGGTTTCTCCTTTAATGAGAGGTTCAGTAATAAACATCCCAAACGCTTTGAACAATAGTGTTAAAACTACAACTCCATAAATCGTACGAATACTGAATTTAAAGCCCAATATTCGAATAGAAATCAACAATAGTATTCCGTTTAACGTCCCGAAAGATACATCAATAGGAATTTTGGTTGCATAGAAGATCAATGCGGCTATCCCGCCCATACCACCAGTTGTAATTTCATTCGGAACTAAAAATCCTGTGAAACCAAGGGCATAAAGAAATAGCCCGAAGAAAATCATTGTATAATCCTTTAACGGATACCAAAGCTTGTTTAGACGATCTTTCATTGTCTTTCGTACGAAAAATTCAGATAATTAAAATTAGAGATATTAAAAAACAAACCCACTTGTTTCATAATTTTCGGCAAACTTAAGGAATAATTCCAATAAAGTGGACCTCCAAGTTGGTGATTTTAATATCCTTTGCAATATTATTTATGTAGAAATAGAGCCGATTCTTTAATGTTACGCAAGAATTGATCAAACACAAACTCAAAGATATCGACAAAAAAGACTGATTAACCTTATTAATCAGCGATAATCAGAACGATTAAACTATAAAGAAGACACAAAAAAAGCTCTGATCATTCTTTATCTGCAATTGAATGATCAGAGCTTTTTTTGACAATTTAGAATATATATTTAAGTGCTACTGTCGGATAGCATGTAAATGCCCCATCGTTATAAGGATAAAAGTTGTTTGTCATTTCAATTTCTGTTCCTGCTGAAAATTTATTTGGAATAACATTATACCAAAGTTGCGGTTCAGTTTGAATTACGGCTTTTTTTCCTCCTCTTCCTGTTAATCGGTTCTTATTTTCAGACCAGATATCGAAGTGACCATTAAAAGTCATACGATCGTTCAAAAAATTTGCGTTCCACACAACAGTCCATTGAACATCATTACTAACCACATGAAAATTACTTAAACGATAAGCAACATAAGTATTAAAATTAAACTTTTTAATACTAAATGGCAATGCAATACCAACCATATAAGCATTATCAATAGTTCCAAAATTAGCAATACCACCATTGAACTCAATATGAGCGGCAATAGGCAATTTACCCAATGTAAATTCACGCGCAATCTCAGCATACATCATTCCTATATTACCGCGTTTCAGATTAAAATCTGCATCGATGAACATGAATGTATTACCCAGTTTATCGGCCTTAAACATTTCAAAAGTAGCAGTCAGATAATCACCATCCGGATTTGCATTAGAATTACAAGTACCTCTGAAATCATAATGCAGTTGCAGATTCTGAGCTGAAACACTTAAACAAAGCATTGAAACGAAAAGGAGTAAAAACTTTTTCATTGTGTTCGAAAAATATTTATGTTAGAAATAGAATAATTCAGAAGTGGATAAAAAACGAAAGGAAAAATAATGAGGTGACGAAGCGGTTGTATGCATAAAAGAACAAGCATACCAAAGAAAGAGAGTAGACAAAAAAAAACTTCTATATTCATTTAAATTAAAGCTTACTGTAAGCTAAAAGCAAACAAAGATTCTCCCATTATTTTAATTTGGATGCAAATGTATTGCTTTTTAGGATAAAAAAAAAGAACAGTCCGACCTTTCTATTGCAAAAAAAAATATCCATATTTGCAAATACTCGAAAAAATCATAAAAACAGTATTAAATACCATGGGGGGATCTATTAAAGAAACAACCGTTATACAAATTGTAATACATGCTTTTGCATTCTTTCATGCAATTAGCTCCTATATTATGCAAACATTAGGTCATGCCGACGAAGTGATATTAACAGCACTTACTATCAGCATGGTCATTTTGATTGCAACCCGTTATGATTTCCCTCTTGAAGTTACTTTTGCATTAGCATTGCTTAACTGCTTTGCAGGGTTCTATCTGGGAACAGCAGGAGCCCACTTCATTGAGCATCTTATACATGTAAATCCAATCTACTCAAACGTAATTACCACTTTTCTGATGACCGAATTTCTTGGCTGGATGACATTTCTCATAGCGAGATCCAAATCAGGAAAGATAAGATAAAAAAAACTATGCGCCTTAAAATCCATAAGAATGTTCGTCAGGTTATACTACTGGCATTCATTGTTTTTGCACTACGGATGCTATTTGTTGATTTTCTTTCATTATTGCAAGAATATTATTCATTCAGTTTTTCGACAATATTTCTGCATATATTCAATAACTATTTTGTTGTGTTGATCATGCTATTATGCGATATTGGGATAATCCACTTTCTGAACAATCGCTTCTGGTATGGCAAATTCCCCTATATGCGTCTGTCCTTAGAGTTTTTATCGCTTATTGCAGTTTCGGTTACTGGAACAATATTTATTGCAGGGTGGGGAGCCTTCCGCATTGCACCAAAATCATTTTTCATTCAGGTTGATCGCTTGATTCCATTATTTCTGGGTGTCTTTTTATTAAATCTTATTGTAATCATCTTAACAGATATCATACTTTACATCAGAACAAACCAGAAGAGAACACTGGATATTGAGATTAACAAAAAAAATAAGGCCAGACTTCAATACAAGAAATTAAAACATCAGTTAAATCCGCACTTCTTGTTTAACAGCCTCAACGTCCTTGACTATCTTGTACACACTGATGCAAACCGAGCCAGCATATTCATTAAAAAGTTAGCAAGTATCTATAGGTATTTATTAAATAATGAGGAAGAGGAGTTGGTTCTGCTCGAAAATGAATTAAAATTTGCTCAGGCATATTTTGATTTAATGAAAGAGAGATTTGATAAAGGATTAGAAATAAATTTAGAGATTGAAAAATCATATTATGACTACTTAATTATACCTTGTGGATTGCAAATACTAATAGAAAATGCAACAAAGCACAACATAGTCTCGGCTGAAAGCCCCTTAACAATAAATGTATTCACTGAAAATGAAATGATTATTGTCAGGAACAACATTCAGCCCAAACTAACCAAAGCGCCTTCTATGGGAATGGGGCTTAAAAATATTGAGGGACAATACCAATCCATGTTTGGATTATTTGTAACGATTAATAGGACAAATGATTTTTTCGAAGTTAAGATACCATTAATAAACCAAGATTAGACATAAATAATAATATGAAAGTTTTAATTATTGAAGATGAAATACCGGCTAAGGTGCAATTAGAAAGATTAATCAATAGTAATTTTCCTGATTTTGAAATTGTAAGTCATCAAATGTCAGTTAAAGGCGCTATTGAATGGATGCAATTGCATAATGCAGACCTGATTTTCACAGATGTTGAACTATCAGACGGAAGATGTTTTGAAATTTTCAAGTCGGTAAAACCTAAGGCCGACATCATTTTCACTACGGCTTATGATAATTATGCAATTCAGGCATTCAAAGTAAATGGGCTGGATTATCTCTTAAAACCCATTGATGAAGCTGATTTTATTGCAGCTGTTGAGAAAAGCATTAAGAACCATCAAAAAGAAACTTTTGACATTTCGGCTATTCAGGAGCTTATTCTGTCTAAAAACAAACGTGAATACAAAAAAAGATTCTCTATTCGTCTTGGCGATAAAATATACATTATTCAAAGCGACGAAATAGCGTACTTTTACTCTGAAGATAAAGTAACATTTCTGGTTACTAATGATGCTAAAAGACATATCTCAGACTTCTCTCTTGACCAGATAGAAACGATGGTTGATCCCGAATCATTTTTCCGGATCTCCCGAGGTTGCATCGCCCATATTAATGCTATAAAAAGCGTCTCAAAGCATTTCAATAGCCGGCTTAAAGTTATCCTGACACCTGATATATGTAAAGAAGTTCTTGTCAGTCGCATTCGTGTTCCTGAATTTATGAAATGGATTGGAGATTCATTCTAAATCTTTTTTAGGGTTTGAGTTGTTATATTGTAGCATGATGCATTATTTTTATTAAACAGATATGCTATATCGTCTATTAAATTCTGAAGTTCGTCGCAAATTCAGCCTTTTAAACAACACGATTCCATAGTTTTATCAAAAAATACAAATAATAAACAATAGAGAGTATTTGAAGAAACCAGAAAAATCTTGAGCATCACGCAATTAATTCAAGAAGAAAACAATAATAAATAAATTACTTAAATCTTAAAATCACTAATGTTATGAGAAGGATTCTTATAAGTTTTTGCCTCTGTCTTCTCTCTGTTATTGTATTCGCTCAGAAGCGCGAATATAAAATAACAACACTCGATGGTACACTTGGAGGTCCGCTTCCCGGTGTTTCTGTTATTATCAAAGGTACAACGGATGGTGGAGTGACTAATCTGGACGGACATCTGAATATTTCAGTAGCCGAAGGTTCAACACTTGTATTCTCGTTTATGGGATATAAGAACCAGGAAGTTGTGGCCGGTGCAAATAAGAATATCACTGTCACCATGGCAGAAGATGTTCAGAATGTCGATGAAGTCTTAGTTATTGGTTATGCAACGGGTACAAGCCGGACAATCTCTGGTGCTGTTGATAAAATATCAAAAAAAGACATGAATCAGGGTGTAGTGAATAATCCACTTACTGCTATCCAGGGACGCGTTCCGGGTGTAGTTATTCAAAAACCAGGAGGAGACCCTTCTTCGACACCATCTATTCGTGTGCGTGGTACAACGTCTCTTTCAGGAGGAAATGATCCATTGGTTGTTATCGATGGGGTATTTGGTGATTTAGGGCTATTAAATGCATTATCTCCAAACGACATTGAAAGCTTTACGATTTTAAAAGATGCATCAGAAACAGCTCAGTACGGTTCAAGAGGTGCGAGCGGTGTTATTGTTGTAACTACAGTGAAAGGTAAAGCGGGACAAATGAATCTCTCTTATCAGGGTAACTTTAGTATTGAAACTCCATATAAAAATGTCAAAATGCTTAATGGAGATCAATACAGATCTGTTGTTGCAGAAAGAGGCTATATTAATGCCCTTGATGGTGGTTACAATACTGACTGGTTCAAAGAAATTGAACGAACAGGCTTCTCTCAGAATCATACTGTAAACTTTGGTGCGGGAAGCGATGTGTCCAGTTATCGTGCATCAATCGGTATCATTAATCAGGAAGGTATCGTTAAAACATCTGATATGCAGAACTATACTGCAAAATTGGATGCAACACAAAAAATGTTCGACAATAAATTGAAAATTGATTTTGGTATCTTCGGTTCTATCAGATATAACAACTATATCAACAACCACCAGAAAACATTCTATTCTGCTGCTACAATGAATCCAACTTTCCCTACTGCTCAGCTGGATAATGGCAGATGGCCTGAAGACCCAAGTGCAAATGAAATTGACAATCCACTGGGGCGTCTTTCAATCAAAGATAAAGAAGAGAATGCTTACGTGAATGTTCATGGAAAAATAACTTATGATATCATTAAAGATTTGACTATCTCTGCATTTGGTTCATATACATTCAATAACAAAACGAATGGAGTATTCATACCTATTAATACGAAAGAAGGTATTCGTGAAGATGGTGGTAAGGCTTATAACGGGTTGACAAAAAGTGCATCCCTTATGGGTAACCTAACTCTGAGCTATAAGAAAGTGATTGAAAATCACAGTCTGAACGCAATGCTTGTAGCTGAAGGACAGGATTATAAATATTCAGGATTCAATGCAACATCAAGAGGATTTGGTACAGATTATTTCGGATTCGACAATATGGCTGCCGGAGCTGTTGTAAAATGGGGTGATGTTGGATCTTATTCAAACGGATACCAACTAACATCTTTCCTTGCTCGTGTAAACTATATGTTATATGACAGATATATTGTTACTGTAAATATGCGTACGGATGGTTCGTCTAAACTGGGAGACAATAACAAGTGGGGATTCTTCCCTTCTGCTTCTGCTGCATGGGTTATTAACAACGAAGGTTTTATGCAGGACATCAAAGAAACGGTTAGCACATTAAAACTACGTGCTGGGTATGGTGTTACTGGTAACCAGGATGCTATCGCTCCATATAATTCTAAAATGCTTTTAGTTCCGAATAAGATTACAACCGTTAATGGAAAGCCGGTTGTAACCTACACATATGCAAGAAATGAAAATCCGGATTTAAGATGGGAAACAAAGCGCATGTTTGATGTTGGATTAGATTTCGGCTTCATGGAAGATCGAATTTCTGGATCTGTGGATTATTATACATCAACAACAAAAGGATTACTTTACAACTATGCTGTACCGGTTCCTCCATTTGTATATCCAACTTTACTTGCTAATCTAGGAGAAATGGAAAACAATGGTATCGAGTTAAACCTAAACTACAAAATCATACAATCAAAAGATTTTGATTTAGCAGTTGGTGCAAATATGGCATACCAAAAAAATAAACTTAAATCACTAAGCGGTTCTTATATGGGGCAGGAACTAAGTGCACCTGAATATATGAGAATAGCAAGTATGAACGGAGCTGGATTTATTGGCGGTAATAATACGACTACTTACCAGATAGTAGGTCAGCCTCTTGGCGTTTTCTACCTACCTAAATGTAATGGATTAGCAGATAACGGTCTGGGCAGCTTTAAATACAATGTACTTGACCTTAACGGAAATGGCGTACAAATAGATGAAGGTGAAGACAGATATATTGCAGGTCAGGCTATGCCTAAAGTATACCTTGGAGCAAATATCAACATCAGATATAAAAACTTTGATTTCCAGACTCAGTTGAACGGAGCATTTGGACACAAAATCTATAACGGTACCTCATTGAGCTACATGAACATGAACACTTTCCCTACTTACAATGTAATGGAGAAAGCTCCTGAAAAGAATATTAAGGATAACACCGTTACTGACTACTGGTTGGAAAAAGGTGATTATCTGAATATTGACTATATCTCATTAGGATATAATATTGATGCAACCAAATTCAATAAAGTCATTAAAAATATTCGTGTTACAGCAGCTGTGAATAACCTTTATACATTTACAAACTACTCTGGACTAACTCCAATGATTAATAGTTCAATCGTTAACGGATCACTTGGTTTGGATGACAAACAACTTTATCCGGTAACAAGAACTTTCTCTTTAGGTCTAAGTGTAAACTTCTAATTTGAGCAATACTATGAACAAAAAATTAATATATGCAGCCTTATTTGCATTCTCATTAGGATTATCGTCTTGCAGTCTGGATGAAGATGTAAAAGATCAATTGCCCGAAGAGGAAGGGTATAAAAATCCTCAGTTGATTTACCTTAACACCGTTGCCAATCTTTACACACAGATTGGAGCAAGCGGTGGCGGAGAAGGAATCGGAGGTACCGACAGAGGTCTTTATGATATCTCTACATTTACAGCTGATGAAGCCGTATTACCTATTCGCGGCGGTGACTGGGAAGATGGCGGATTATGGAAACGTCTGTTCACACATACATGGGATAAAAGCGAAGGTCCTTTCAAAGCATCCTGGGATTATTTATATAAGGTAATCGGGCTTAGCAACCGTTCTGTTGATAAACTAAATGAACTTATCGAAAAAGATCCTTCTAATAAATACTTGCCTATTTACAAATCAGAGGTAAGAGCAGTCAGAGCAATTATGTATTACTATCTGCTTGATTTGTTTGCAAGAGTACCTATTGTAGAGAGTTCTACTACTACAATTGCAGAGGTGAAACAAGCTACAAGAGCGGAGGTTTTTGCATGGGTAACCAAAGAACTACAGGAGTCTGCTCCGTATTTGCCAAATGTAAGAAGTAATTTTACCGGTGAATATTATGGACGTGTAACAAGACCCGTAGCATACACTTACTTAGCAAAACTTGCTTTAAATGCTCAGGTATATAATGACAATGACTGGACCGACAATGGCGGCGTTCCAAATGGTTCTACAGATTTCCCATTCAATAATGGAAAAGTCATTTGCTGGGATGCGGCTGTGAATTACTGCGACTCGGTTGAAGCTGCAGGTTATCAGCTAACACCTAAGATGTCTGATAACTTTAAAGTAAAAAATGAAACTTCATCTGAAAACATTTTTACTATACCAATGGATCCGAACTTATATACAGCACGTATGATGTACCTGATTCGTTCAAGAAACTACAGTCATGGTGCAGCTTACAACCAGGGAGGATGGAATGGAGCTTCTGCAACTCTGGATGCATATAATATGTTCACAACCAGTGCTGCGACAGGAGATACACGGAAAGACGAAACCTATTTCTACGGAAAAGTAAAAGGTCCGAATGGAGATTTCATTATGAATGGAGACGTCGAACTGGAATACAAACCAGAAGCTGTAGCTGTAGATGTATCCGGATCTATTTATGAAAAGACAGCCGGAGCACGTATGTTTAAATATGAAATTGACGTAACAGCACAAGCGGATGGTCAATTGCAGAATAATGATTACGTAATCTTCCGTTATGCTGATATTCTTCTTATGAGAGCTGAAGCAAAAGTCAGAAAAGCAAGCGGAGCTGCTGCTGCCGGACAAGCTGATTTCGACGAAGTAAGAAGCAGATCTATGGGCGCTACAAAAACTGCGACTCTCGATAATATCCTTACAGAGCGTATGCTTGAATTAGCTTGGGAGGGAGTAAGACGTCAGGATTTGGTTCGTTTTGGTAAATTTACAAAAGCAATATCAGGAAGACCAGCTTCAGATGCTTATCGCTGTGTTTTCCCTATCCCTGCTGAAGTAGATCAACTTAATGAAAATATTACACAAAACACAGGTTACTAATCTTCATCCAAACAAAACCATTACCTAAGCAGGGTTACTCCTGCTTAGGTATTCATAAAATCTTCAATTTAATCGATATGAAAAGATTTATTAATTATATAACCTTCTGCCTCCTGCTTACTCTTACATTCGTCAGCTGTGAGGATAACTCCAATTGGAAAATATTAGAGGAACCTCCTGTAGGAACATATATTGTAGGCTCTGCCACTATTTACACCAGAGCGGGGGCAGCAGCTCAGTTGCTTCCAGTAAAACTTGACAAAGTAAATGGAAGTGACCCTGCACCAAAACCATCACCAATTATTGTTGGAATATACACTTATCTTAAAACTGGTGGAGATTTCAAAATTTCACACTCAACCACTCCGGATGCGTTGTCTAATTGGGGAATGGGAGAAGTTATTAGTTCAGTTGAAGGCAGAGGTACTACTTATAAACTTGTAGACGGAGCTGGTGGATTTACGGTAGCTAAAGACGGGGTTTACTTCATTGTTGTTAATACAGAACTTGCAGAACTAACAATCCTTCCGGTTAACTGGGGAGTAATTGGTAGTGCTACACCGGGCGACTGGAGCAAGGAGACAGCGCTTGAAGCATTCGAATACAACAGTACTTTATACGAAGCAACCTGGACCAGCACTGTCAATCTGAAAGATGCTGAAATGAAATTCAGATATAGTGGCGACTGGGGATATTTAATAGACTCAACTGCAACAAGAAAAGCAAAATTATTCACAGACCTTACAACAGACTTACCTTTAAGTAATGCGTACACCGATGTTTCTACAGGAGGACCAAACATTACGATAACAGAACCTGCTAAATATCAAATTACACTTCGGTTATCTATCCAAACAGGTACATTCGCTGCTAAAATGGAAAAAGTAGGAGATTATAATCCACCTGTGAACTATCCGGCTAAGATTTATATGGTAGGTGATGCCGCATATGGGTGGCCTGATAATAACTGGGACGAGGTTGCAGACGAATTAACTCCGGTGAACGGGGTTGACGGAAGTTTCTGGAAAATTGCATACTTAAAACCAGGTGGATTTAAATTCACTATCAAAAAAGATTGGGGTGGCGACTTCGGAATTAGCAGCACAAACACAGAAGCTATTGGCGAGTACAAACAAGGAAGCAATAACATAAACGTCGACAAAGAAGGTTATTATCAGATATTTGTAAACATGGCCGACAAAAAAATATCAGTCATAGAGCCGGATGTTTACCTTATCGGAGATGTTTCTGACGGAGGTTGGGATGCTATCTATAAAGCGACAAATAAGTTTACTTACAATGCTGCCAGCAAAGAACTTGTATCTCCTGCATTCCTGAAAGATGGTAACGTAAGAATGGCTATTAAACATGCTATGCTGCCTGACTGGTGGAGAGCCGAGTTTAATGTTATCGGATCTGAAATCGTATTAAGAGGCAAGGGTGGTGATCAGCCTGCCGTTGCAGGTAAAGCCGGACAAAAGGCTTATCTGAACTTCTATGAGATGACTGGTTCAATCAAATAACAAAAAATATAAAGGCCACTATCCCAAAAATAGTGGCCTTTATTGTCTAAATTGAAATACACACTCTATGAATAAATTACTACTTTCATTTTTCATATTATTTGCCAGCTACACGACGAATAGTATGTGTCAGGTTATTACAACAAATCCAGCTTTTGTTACAAACGCAGGAAATGTTGAAATAATCTTTGATGCGAGTAAGGGAAATCAGGGTATGCTTAACGCCACATCTTGCTATGCTCATACCGGAGTCATAACCAATAAAAGCTCAGGAAACAAAGATTGGAAATATGCGCCAACCTGGCTTGATAATTCCGCTAAATACAAATTATCACAGACCGGAACTAATAAGTGGAAACTAATTATCACACCCGACATTGCCGGTTATTACGGAATTACATCAACGGACGAAGTCGTTCAGAAACTCGCTTTTGTTTTTCGTAATGAAGACGGATCAAAAGAAGGTAAAAATTCAGATGGCAGCGATATATTAGTCAATGTATATAAGGAAGGGTTGGATGTTGAACTTCTTTCACCTGCAAATAACGCAGTAATAAATCCCGGCTCTGTAATTAATGTGTCATTTATTTCAACAACAGCTTCACAACTTAAGTTATTTATAAACGACACAAATTCAGAACCAGTAAAAACAATTGCTTCGGGGAATGAGTTAAATCACACGCTAACCCTGGAGGCTGGCGATTATAATATTATTGCTCAGGCTGAAAATGGAGGAAAAATTCAACAAGACACGTCATACATCTGCGTAAGAGAATATTCAGTCAGAGAAGCAAGACCGGCTAATATCACTGAGGGAATAAATTACAATCCTGATGGATCAGTCACATTCTGCATTTATGCACCAAAAAAAGATAATATTATCCTTCTTGGTGACTTCAATGACTTTAAGCCATCCAATAAATATTTAATGAAGTATGATCAAACCGGACCACCTCTTGGTAAATTAAGATACTTCTGGATTACGATTCCCGGACTTGATCCGAACAAGGAATATGCATTCCAGTATCTGGTAGATGGGACAATTCGTGTTGGCGATCCATACTGCGAAAAGATACTTGATCCATGGAATGATAAATGGATCAACGAAAAAGCACAGATTTATCCGAATCTGAGAGAATATCCGGCTTCAAAAGCGGAAGATGTTCTTTCTGTTTTCCAGATAAACAAACCGGAATATCAATGGACTCAAAAGAGCTTTACCGCTCCTGCTCAGGACAATCTGATGATTTATGAACTTCTTTTACGCGATTTTACGACAGAAGGATCAGTGCAGGCTGCAATTGGAAAATTGGATTACCTGAAATCTTTAGGTGTTAATGCTATCGAACTTATGCCCGT
>JBOFDD010000271.1:0-7077 GCA_051646645.1 Bacteroidales bacterium
AAAAACAAAGATATTATCTTCTTCAGTAGCTCAGTTGGTTAGAGCACCTGACTGTTAATCAGGGGGTCGTAGGTTCAAGTCCTACCTGAAGAGCCAAGGCAAAAAAATAAAGATATTATCTTCTTCAGTAGCTCAGTTGGTTAGAGCACCTGACTGTTAATCAGGGGGTCGTAGGTTCAAGTCCTACCTGAAGAGCCAAGACAAAAAAAACAAAGATATTATCTTCTTTAGTAGCTCAGTTGGTTAGAGCACCTGACTGTTAATCAGGGGGTCGTAGGTTCAAGTCCTACCTGAAGAGCATAAGCCTCACATGCAGATGTGGGGCTTTTTTGTATCTGTAAATCTAATATAACAGAAGGTTTTCTGGTGCCTGCATAATTGTTGGTGCGTGATAATGATTCTTATTTCTAAACTAAAAAGGTGTCGCTATGGAACACGTGTTAGATCTTTTCAAGTACTGTCTGAAATGTGGTTCTTCACATTTTCGTCCCTCTAATGAGAAAGCAAAACGATGTCAGGATTGCGGATATGTTTATTATATCAATCCTTCAGCAGCAGTAGTAGCACTTATCCGTAACGATAAGGGTGAACTTCTTGTAGCTGTGCGTGCAAAAGAGCCGGCAAAAGGAACTTTTGATATGCCGGGAGGCTTTACGGATCTGGAGGAGACGGTTGAAGATGCTGTGCGTCGTGAGGTGAAAGAGGAGACGAATCTGGATGTAGATTCACTTCGTTATTTGTTTTCGTTACCTAATAAGTATATGTATAGTGGTCTCGTAGTGCCTACGATGGATCTCTTCTTCGAGGTATCGGTTTCGGATTTCTCGCAGCTTCATGCGGGAGATGATGTTGCACAATGTGAATTTATTCCCTTAAAAGAATTAGATCCGGCAAAGTTCGGACTTGATTCAGTTTCTAAAGGAATAGGTATATATAAAGCCTATTTAGAGTCCGGTGTGTTAAAATAAAAACAAAACAATTCGGCACAAACGAATGTTTTAATTCTGTTTAATCCAGTATTTCTTAAACTAAACTTTAAGTTGTTGAGCTTTTTTTATTTGATTTGAAATCAATTATCAGAGACTTTCCCGAAGAGTTTATTATTTTTGCCAAAAATAGTTTATAATGAAGCGATTTTCCACACTTATAGCAAGCATGTTTGTAGTCGGAGCCGGAGCGGTTTCGGCACAACTACCTTATACGCCAGAGGTCGGTATATCCCACCGGAAGCAGGCACGAGATATGTTTGAACAACGTAACTACGTGGGTTGTCTGAGTCAGTTGCAGATTAGCACGAAAGATAAAAATGGATTTTCAGATTCTGACGCTGCTTTTATGAGGGCTGCTTCAGCACTGGAATTAAATGCTCCGGATGCTGAGAAGTTGATGGAATCATTCCTGAAAGAGTATCCTCAGAGTGAAAACAGAGGTCGTGCTTTGTATCTTCAGGGAAGTTATAAGATAAACCAAAAGGAGTATGCGGAAGCTATTTCTTTGCTTGAACAAGCCGGTGATAGCTGGTTGTTTAAGTCGGAACAGGCAGTATGCTACTATAAACTTGCATACTGTTTTCTTGAAACAGGGCAGATTGATGCAGCTAAAGGACTCTATACTCAATTGAGTTCAGATGCTAATTTCTATATGGCAGCAGATTATTATCTGGCATATATCAGTTATCTCGAAAAAGATTACAATAAGGCGCTTAAAGGATTTATGCCTTTAATGAATATGCCTCAGTATAGCGATGTGGTTCCTTTCTGCGTCGCTCAAATTTATTTTATAAACGGGAATTGCGAAAAGGCAATAGAGTATGCGCGTAAATTGTCGGCGGGTACAAACACGGATGTTGAATCGCGTGCCGAAATGCTGCGCCTGATTGGTGAGAGTTATTACTATATGGGTAATGGCAGTAAAGCCATCTCTACTTTACGCGAATATATAGCATTAACAAAACGTCCTACACGTAGTGCATTTTATGCTTTAGGACTGTCGGAGTATGAAGCAGGTGACTATCGAGCTGCGATCCAGTCATTGTCAAAATGTACAGCCACTCAGGATGTGTATGCACAAACGGCTTATTATTATCTGGCTCTTTCGTATCTGAAAATCGGGGAAACAGGAAATGCACGTATGGCTTTCGAGGTTGCTTCAAAAATGAACTTCGATCAGAAAGTCAAAGAAATGGCGATGTACAACTATGCACTGACCGTTTATCAGACTGCTTTCTCTCCGTTTAACGAATCGGTGACAGCTTTCGAAACTTTCCTTAATACCTATCCGAATTCAGTATATGCAGATCAGGCCAGCAGTTATCTGGTAGATGTGTATATGACTACCAAGAACTATCTGGGCGCATTGCAGTCTATTCAGAAGATTGGGAAGCCAGGACCGAAGATTCTTGCAGCCAAACAACGTATTCTGTTCTATCTGGGAACAGAGCAAGTAGTAAATGCAGATTATCAGAAAGCGATAAAACTATTTACCGAATCGATTGATTTGGGTAACTATAATGCGGAAATTCGAGCTGAGGCAGCTTACTGGAGAGGTGAATCGTATTACCGTCTGGAGGAGTATCCGCAGGCGATAAGCAACTTCCAGCGCTTCCTGAATGAAACGACACAACGCAATCAGCCTGTTTATGCATTGGCTTTGTATAATTTAGGATATGCATATTTCAAATCGTACGATTTTGCAAAAGCGAAAAATGCGTTCGAACGCTATATCGATGCGGCAAAGGACAAACAAAGTGCTTTGTATGCTGATGCATTGAATCGTCTGGGTGATTGTCAGTATTACCGCAGAGAGTTTAATGCGGCAGAAAAAAGCTATGCATCTGCAGCGCAGACACAGGGCGGAAGTGCAGACTATGCATTGTTCCAGAAGGCAACTATGCAGGGTATTCAACGTCAGCAGGTACAGAAGATTGAAACATTGAATCAACTGCTGGCTAACTATCCGAAATCAGAATATATTGATGATGCGCTTCTGGAAAGAGGAAAAGCCTCTATTCAGATGAATAACTATGCCGGGGCTATCTCGGATTTCAAACGCATTATTAAAGATTTTAATGCAAGTAATCTTGCACCTACAGCTGCTATCCAGCTTAGTCTTGCTTATCGTAATACGAATAAACAGGAGGATGCGCTGGAGAGCTACCGTTATATTCTTAAAAACTTTCCGGGAAGTGATGAAGCAAAGGTGGCTAATGCCGACCTGAAATCCATGTATCAGGATCTTAACCGGATTGATGAGTATGCAAAATATGTGAATTCGCTTGGAGGTGCATTTACATTCTCGGCAACTGAGCAGGACTCTCTGACTTATCTTGCTGCTGAGCAAACTTACTTGAAAGGCGATAATATTAAAGGTGAGCAGAGCTTTATCAAGTATCTGCAATCATTCCCTGAAGGTGCGTTTGTACTTGATGCAAACTATAACCTTGGTGTGATTACACTTCGCTCGTCTAAAGATGTGGCAGAGCGTTATTTTACGAAAGTAATTTCGTTCCCGAATAATAAATATACGGAAGATGCGTTATTTGAGCTGGGTACTATTCATTTAGGTCGTAAGGCTTACGATAAGGCTTATCAGATGTTCAAAGACCTTTCGGTTGTGGCTACGAAGAAAACACTTCAGCTGAAAGCGAAAGAAGGTATGCTGCGTAGTGCTGTAGGACAGAACAATCACGAAGAGGTTATTCTGGTTGCTAACACAATCATCAACGAATCGGGTGTGAGTCACGAACTTCAGAGCGAAACTCTTTACCTGAGAGCAAAATCACTGAAAGCTCTGGGACAGGATGCTTATGCGCTTAACGACTATAAAGAACTGGCAAAAGATACCCGTTCGGTATATGGAGCGGAAGCTAAATACAATGTGGCGCTTAGTTATTTTGAAAAAGGAGATAACGAAAACGCAGAGAAAGAATTGTTTGAATTCATCGATCAGGGAACACCACATCAGTATTGGCTGGCTAAAGGCTTTATTTTGCTTTCTGACGTTTATGTGAAGAAGAAAGATGATTTTCAGGCTAAGCAATATCTGTTGAGTCTGAAAAATAACTATAAGGCTAAAGACGAGTTGCAGCAGCAAATAGATGAGCGTCTGCAAAAGATTCAGTCTCGTGAGAAGAGTCAAACCCGCTAAGGGCTGATTTCATTGTTTAATACTCAATTCATAGAAAATAATGAAAAAGAACAGATATATTCTACTTACTGCGCTGACTCTTCTGTCATCAGAAATGGTGTCGGCTCAAACAGAAAAGAAAGAAAAACAGGAGGAAACGATTGAAAGAGAGCTTCTGATTGAAAAGGAGTTTACTCCAATCGTACGCGACGCATCGAAAATCAGTCAGCTTCCTGCTGTTGAGGCTCCGAAAGGGGATACGAAGAAAACGACTGAATATTCGTTCTGGTCTATTACCGGAACACCTTTGTATGAGGTAAACCCGTTGGCTCCTGCAGCTATCGGTACAAATATGGATTTCTCGAAACAAAGAGGTTATGCCTCTTTCGGGATGGGTAACCTGTGGAACATTGATGCTGCGCTGGGATATTCTTTTCTGCGCAATGCAAACACAGAGCTGAGCGCTACTTACGACTTCTACAATACTTCGGGTAGTCGTGAGAGCGATTCGTCGCCTAAGAATACCTATAAAATGTTTCAGAACAGATTTAATCTGAATCTGAATCAGCGTATATCAAAAATCCGTCTGCAGGCTGATCTGGCATACAATCAGGCACAGTTTAATCAGCCGTATTCAGAATTGCCTCATATCATTACGGATCAGTATATTCCGGATCTTGTAGAGTATCTCCTTCCGGATGTAAAGAACAGACAGAATAATCAGGTGAAGCTGAATCTGGCTATTCCTCAGATCCGTCTGGGCGAAAACTACGATATGAAACTGTGGGGAGCATACAGCTTCTATCAGAAAAATAACTTCGGATTGTATTCTCCGGAGAAACAGACAGAGAACTACATCAATTTCGGTACTGATCTTTATGGTAAAGTATTGGGTAACATTAACGGAGGAGCTAAGATTGATGTAACTTCATGGGGTACGGACAAAATGATGACTGCCGTGAATGTTACACCTAAGGTTGGAGTGAGTCTGGATAACTTTGATTTTAGTGTAGGTGTGGGATTGCAGTTTAATCCGAAAGTAGAAAGACTTTGGGATGATATGCCTCCGGTAGATGCTTTTGTGCCAATTGAAAGAGCATACGATGGTAAACGCTTCAATATTTATCCGGACATTCATATGAACTGGCGTATCGTTCCGTCTACTTCGCTTTACGCAACGATTACAGGCCGTTCGGAGCTTGCAACATTCGAAAACAGTGATGCGCTTTGTTACTATGCCCCACCGGTAAATGCAGAGTTTACACCTGTATTGAAAGATGTTCGCTTTGATGGTAAAATAGGAGTACGCACACTGATAGCCAATTCGTTATCATTAGAACTTTTTGGAGGTGCCGTTCGTTATGAAAATGCATCGTATGCAAAAGCGTATTACTATGAATTCAAGGGAGCATTCCTGAATAATGTGATTGCACCTGACTTCTGGTCGGTTCTATACGGATTTAAAGCAAATCTGGCAGTGGGTAGCCGTCTGAATCTGAATGCGAAAATTCAGGGAGCAACTAATATGGATAAGATACAACAGCCAAACTTTACGGCAGACTTTAATCTGGGGTACCGTGTGGTTAAACCGTTATTAGTGGATCTGTCGTATCAGTTTATCGGTAAACGCGAAGCTCAGTACTACTCAGGAGCAGTTGACGGCCCTGATGAAAATGTTATGACTTCACAGTATGGAGCACAAGATGCAAATATGAAAGCCGTAAACCTGTTGAAACTTAAAGCAACTTACGATATCAATAATTACATTGCCGCTTATGTTTCGGCGAACAACTTACTAAATCAAAAATACGATCTTTGGTATGGTCTTCCTGCGCAGGGAATTAATTTCATGGTAGGAGCTACACTTAAGTTCTGATAGACATAATCTGGCATAGATTTCGTTGGTATAGATAATAAAAAACAGAAATAGAATCTTAGAGAAGATGCAAAAAAATTTAGTCATAGTGGAGTCCCCTGCTAAGGCAAAAACCATTGAGAAGTTCTTGGGAAAAGACTTTAAGGTAATGTCTAGTTACGGGCACATACGAGATTTAAAAAAGAAAGACTTTAGTATTGACATTGCTAATGGATTTCAACCCATATATGAAGTTCCCGCAGACAAGAAAAAGTTGGTGGACGAACTTCAGAAGCAGGCTCATGATGCTGAGACTGTTTGGCTGGCTTCCGATGAGGACCGCGAGGGAGAGGCAATTGCCTGGCATCTTTATGAGGTTTTGGGACTTCAACCCGAAAATACAAAACGTATTGTATTTCATGAGATTACAAAAAATGCAATCTTAAATGCGATTGAGCATCCGAGAGATATAGATTTGAATCTGGTAAATGCACAACAGGCACGCCGGATTCTTGACCGTATTGTAGGTTTTGAGCTTTCTCCTGTACTATGGAGAAAAGTGAAACCGGCTCTTTCTGCGGGACGAGTACAGTCTGTGGCTGTTCGTCTTATCGTTGAAAGAGAACGCGAAATACAAGCGTTTGTGGCTGATGCAGCCTATCGTGTTATCGCAATCTTTCTGGTTCCGAACCAACAGGGAGATACTGTTGAGCTGAAAGCAGAATTAAACAAACGATTCAAAACAAAAGAGGAGGCTGAAGCATTTCTTCAGGCTTGTAAGAGTACGGATTTCGTGATTGAGGATATTCAAACACGTCCGACACGCAAATCACCTGCTGCTCCGTTTACAACCTCTACTTTGCAGCAGGAAGCTGCACGTAAACTGGGCTACTCGGTTTCGCAGACCATGATGGTTGCTCAGAAATTGTATGAAAACGGACACATCACTTATATGCGTACCGACTCCGTAAATCTGTCGGAGCTTGCAATTAATACATCGAAAGAAGAAATTCTTTCGTCAATGGGAGGAAAATACTGGAAGTTCCGTCAGTTCCACACCAAAGCAAAAGGTGCTCAGGAAGCTCACGAGGCAATCC